>JALWZI010000120.1 GCA_027002755.1 Campylobacteraceae bacterium
TACCGTAACCATGTCGGTGGTGCTCAAAATTCTGGGGCGACGCTCATTGCTAATCTATCTGTTCGCGGTGGTGACGGGGACCCTGCTCTTTGGCTGGCTCTTCGATGTCATCTTCGCCGATCAGGCCGCCGCAGTGGCTCAGATGGCACGCAGCGAGAGCCGGCCGGGCTTCCTGGAGAATGTCTCGGCACTCCTTCTGCTTTTCCTGGCCGGGAAGGTCTTTTTCCCCAAAGCGACCGGCGGGGGCTGCTGTTCCGGATAAAAAGCGCCCGTTATGATTAAGATAAGATTAAGAGAGTGAGAGTATGATACCATCAATTAAATGATATTGAATATCAAAATAGAATATTGAGGCACAAAGGTTCAGAAAACAATGGAAAAAGAGAAGATCAAAGTCGCCCTGGTGGGTCAGCCCAATGTAGGGAAGAGCTCCCTCATCAACGCCATCGCCAATGCGAAACTTCATGTAGGGAATTTCGCGGGGGTGACCGTGGACATCTCGGAGGTCAACACCACCTATTGCGATCCGGAGGGGTGTGAGGAGTACGAGATCACCATCGTCGATCTCCCCGGCACCTACTCCCTCAACGACTACTCCATGGAAGAGCGGGTCACCAAAGAGTTTCTGCTCAACGAAGCGTACGACCTCATCGTCAATGTCGTCGATTCGACCCATCTGCAGCGGAACCTGCTCCTGACGGCGGAACTGCTGGAGCTCGGGCGGAAAATGGTCGTGGCGCTGAACATGATCGACGAGGCGGAAAAGGAAGGGATCGAGATCGACGCGGGGCAGCTGGGGGTGATCCTGGGGGTTCCGGTGGTCCCTGTCAGTGCCAAGACCAAAGAGGGACTCGAGGCCCTGAAACAGAAGATGGTGGAGGTGTACAAGAAACCCCAGACCGAGTCGAAGATCATCTACAGCGACTTCATCGAAGAGGAGATCGATCGGCTGGTGGCGTTTTTCGAGGAGCGACACTATCCGAGTGATATTCCCTACCGGCATCTGGCGATCCGGCTGCTGAAAGAGGACACCCAGATCTACAAACGGATGCACGACGAGCCGATCTGGATCGAACTCCTGCCGATTTTGAGGGAGGCACTGGATCATATCTATCTCCACTCGGGGAAAAAGGACATCAAAGAGATCTTCGCCGACGAGCATTTCGCCTTTGCCAAAGGGGCCAAGATGGAGGTGATCTCCACGAAGCAGATGCGGGCGAAGAATTTCACCCAGAAGATCGACAATCTGCTCATCAACAAATATCTGGGGATCCCTATCTTCCTCTTTCTGATGTGGGGGCTCTTTCAGCTCACTTTCTCCCTGGGGCAGCTGCCGATGGATTGGATCCAGGCCGGCTTCGACTGGTTGGCGGTCGAGACCCATCGTGTTTTGGGGGATACGGAGCTCGCCTCGGTGATCGCCGACGGAGTCCTCGGCGGGGTGGGAGCTGTAGTCAGTTTCCTGCCCAATATCATCATTCTCTTTTTCGGCATCGCCCTGCTGGAGACGACGGGATACATGGCGAGGGTCTCCTTTCTGCTGGACGGCTTTTTCCACAAATTCGGCCTTCATGGCAAGAGTTTCGTCCCGCTGGTCACAGGATTCGGCTGCACTGTCCCCGCCTACATGGCGGCACGCACGCTCAAGAGCCGGACCGATCGGCTGATTACCCTTTTCATTTTGGGCTTTTTCAGTTGCAGCGCCCGGATCCCGGTCTATGTGCTTTTTGCCGGGGCCTTTTTCGGAGCGGAGCATGCGGGGAACATCCTTTTTCTCATCTATATCGCCGGAGCGCTCTTTGGGCTGATGGCGGCCAAAGTGTTGCGGGTCTTCGTCTTCAAAGGTGAGGACGATCCCTTCGTCATGGAGATGCCCAAGTACCGTCTCCCCTCTCTCAAGCTGATCTATCATGTCGTCTCGGGGCAGTCGATGGACTATCTGCGAAAAGCGGGCACCTTCATTCTCTTCGCCTCGGTTCTGGTCTGGTTCGCCAGCAACTATCCGAAGAATCCTGAACTCGAAAAGCGATTCGAGGCCAGGATCGAACAGGCGGCCTCTCCCCAGGAAAAAGCCCGACTTCAGGGCAGGCTTCAGGAGGAGCTCCTGGCCCGGAGTTATCTCGGGCAGGTGGGCAAGGCGACCCAGCCCTTCTTCGCTCCCCTGGGATTCGATTGGAAGCTGAGTGTCGCGCTGGAGGCAGGGCTGGCCGCCAAAGAGGTGGTGGTCTCGACACTGGGGGTTCTTTACTCCCTGGGCGATGCTACGGATAAAGGGATCCAGGCCTTGCAGGATCAATTGAAACGTCACGTCACCCTTCCCGTTGCCCTCGCCTTCATCGTCTTCGTTATGCTCTACGTTCCCTGTTTCGCGGCGATGGCGGTCTTCAAACAGGAGACGGGCAGCTGGGCCTATCTGGCCTATCTTTTCATCGGGACCACCGGCGTCGCCTGGGTCTTTGGTTTCCTGACGTATAATGTCGTCAAATTATTGGTCTAAGGAGCGGGGAAGATGCGACTCACCGAGTTAAGAAAAGGGGATCGGGGGACGATCGTTCGGATCCAGGCCGATCCGGAACTGCGCAACCGGCTCCACTCCTTCGGTATCATCCCCGGAGAGGAGTTGGAGGTCAAGGGGTGTTCCCTGGCCCGTCAGACGATGGAGATCGATGTGGACGGAACCCTGATCGCTCTGCGCAAAGAGGAGGCGGAGAAGATCGAAGTCCGCAAAGAAGAGGACGCCTGAGCAGACCGGGAGTGCCTTCACACCGTTTCTCTCATCCATAGTGTATACTATCGTCATCAAAATTTCCCGAAACGGCTAGAATCCCATGAAAAAATTTGCAAACCTTCTCGTTCTTTTGATGTGTGGTGTACTTTTTGCTTCTGCCGGTCCGTTGGACTTCGGCCGGAACAGCGCCGAAAGCGCCTTTGTCGACCGGGCCACCTCGGCACTGCAGAAACGGGTGAAGGGTTATCCGGGGGTGGACAAACTCTACCATGAGCTTTTCTACACGCCGGTCTGGGTCGGGCGCAAAGCTCCGACCGCCTTCGCCAAGACGCTGCTGGACCGGGTGGAGCAGGATCGTACGATCCCTCCGGTACTGGAACTCAACGAAGCGGCCGCCAAACTGCGGAAAGATCTCCGGGAACTCTACGCCTCCTCTGCCGACCTCGATCGCAAGATCGATATGGAGCTGGCGCTGAGCCGTCTCTACCTCAACTATATGCACTATCTGCTTTACGGGGGGATCAACTGGAAAGCTTTTGACGCCAAACGGGAAGAGCTGACCAAACGCTACAAGATCAAAGTGGGCTGGGAGTACTACAGGCCTGCGATGACCCCCGCCTCTCTCCTGGTCGAGGCGACGATCAGCGGCAATCTCAAGAGCGCCTTCGACAAAGCCGAGCCCAAACGGTTCAAGTACGCCAAGCTCAAAGAGGCGTTGGTGCGCTATCTCGATATCGCCCGGCAGGGGGGATGGAAACCGCTGCCTCCCTTCAAGACGATCAAACCCGGACAGAGCCATCCGGCGATCCCCCTGATCCGTCGGCATCTGATGATGGAAGGGGATCTGCCTGCCGGCAGTGTCGACGAGGAGTCCCTCCTCTATGACGAGACGCTTCAAAATGCCGTCAAACGTTTCAAGCTCCGACACGGACTTCCCGGTACGCCGGTCATCGACCGGGAGACCCGGCGGTGGTTCAATGTCCCGGTGGAGCGGAAGATCGCCACGCTGCGTCTCAATCTGGACCGGATCAAATGGATCTGGCGCCAGGAGGCTCCGGTGCGGATCGAGCTCAATATCCCGGCGTTCCGGCTCTATGTCTATGAGGGACATCATCTGGTGGACACCATGCGGGTCATTACCGGCAAGCCCGACCACCCTACTCCGGTCTTTCACAACACCATGCAGTATATCGTCGTCAACCCCTACTGGAAGATCCCCGAGAGTATCGTCAAATCGGAGATGCTGGGACACCTGATCCGGGACCCCTACTATTATGAGCGTCGTGGCAAGGTACTGCACGCCAGCTGGGACGAGGACTCTCCCCGGGTCGATCCCGGGACGGTCAATTGGGCCCAGTACCGCTCCAAAAGCAAGCATATCCCCTACTACTTCATGCAGGTTCCGGGCACCTCCAACGCTCTGGGGAAGATCAAGTTCCTCTTCCCCAACAAATACTCGGTCTATATCCACGACACCCCCAGCAAAAAGCTCTTTTTCCGAAGCACCCGGGCCTTCAGCCACGGCTGTATGCGGATCCAGAAACCGAGGGAGCTCCTCAAAGTCCTGGCGCTCTACAACGACAATATCGATGTGGAAGAGATCATGCAGCGTCTGGGGACACGGGTGAAGAAGACGATCGCACTTCCGCATACGATCCCGGTGGATATCGTCTATCTAACCGCCTTCGTGGACGACTACGGCAACCTCAATTTCCGCAAAGATATCTACGGCTACGACCGCTTCCAGATGGAATACTACGCCTACAACCCCAAGCACAAAGAGTGGAAAGCCGATTCCCGACCGGAAGAGAAAGCCTCCAAAAGATCCCGCAGGGTTAAAAAGCGCTCCTGACTTCGGGATCAGACCCAAAAGACCTGCAGACCGATAGCACCGTGGGCTCCGATCACCAGAGCCTGCTCGATATCGGCGGTTTTGGAGGGGCCGGCGAGGAAAAGACCGTAGGAGAGAGCGGAGAGATCCAGCCTTTCGTAAGCCTCCTGCATCGTCGCTACTAGCGCCGTCCTCGGCAGGATCAGGACCAGACGCTCCGCCAGGGTCAGTACCGAACGGGGATAGGACTCCGGCCACTCCACCCAGACGGCTCCATTCTCCGCCACGCCCAGTTGCCCCTCGAGTATCGCCAGATCCCAGGAGCGTCTGCTGTCAACCTCCGTTCCGGGAGCGGGAGGCCTCCGGGTATCGAGGATCTCTTTTGTTTCGGGAAAACTACGGGCCAGCATCGGTCCGAGGTCCGCGGGATCGTTCAGGAGATTCGACTCTCCGCCGGCCGCTTTGAGTGCTTCGGCAAAGGAGGAGATGAGGTCATCACTTCGCCCAAGCGGGTCCGGGAGACCTGGTTTGACGGCGGGGGGTCTTCTGCGATCGGAAAGGCGTTGCAGGATCTTCTCTCTGGCACTCATCTTTTGCGCTCCTTGTAGAGTCGGCTGAAGGATCTTTGGGCGGGACGGGGCATCTCATGCTCCCGACCCCAGAGGTTGAAACGGTTGTAGATCCAGGAACGGGGAAGTCTCGGCAGGAGCGATCCCAGGATCCCCATGGCGGTTCGCCGCAACCCCGGATAGCGCAGGAAAAGCGCCGCGGCTCTGAGGCCCCGGCGTTTGCCCCGGTATGCGGGGACCCGGATGCAACGCTCCCTCTCCTCATAGAGCTGATGGTGCAGGTCGATCCGGACCGGACAGACCAGATCACAGGAGCCGCAGAGGGTGCAGGCGAAGGGAAGTGAAGCGTGTTCCCGGCAGTTGTGGGCCCCGGCAAGGGCCGAACCGATGGGGCCCGGAACCACGGTACCGTAGCTATGCCCCCCGCTGCGGCGATAGACGGGACAGGTGTTCATGCAGGCGCCGCAGCGGATACAGGAGAGGAGCTTCTCCTGCCGGCTTGCCAGCAGGCGGCTGCGGCCGTTGTCCACGAGGATGACGCAGAGCCGACCGCCCGGTTTGGGGCGCAGGAAGTGGGAGGTGTAGGCGGTGATCGCCTGTCCCGTGGCACTGCGGGCCAACACCCGGGTGAAGACTCCCAGCTCCCTGGCCGAGGGGATCACCTTCTCCAGCCCCATGCAGGCGATGTGCAGATCGGGCAGAGCCGTTCCCAGATCGGCGTTGCCTTCGTTGGTGCACAGCACGATACCCCCCTCCTCGGCCAGGGCGAAGTTGACCCCGGTGACGGCGGCGTCGGCCTCGAGGAATTTCTGCCGCAGATGGGTTCGGGCCGCCCGGGTGAGGCGAAAGGGATCGCTCTCGTTGGGATCGGTGCCCAGCTTCCGGGCGAAGATATCGGCGACCTGCTCTTTCTTCAGATGGATCGCCGGCAGGACGATATGGCTGGGCCGGTCCTCGGCCAGCTGGACGATCCGTTCTCCAAGGTCGGTATCGGTCACTTCGATACCGAGGGACTCCAGATGAGGGTTGAGCCCGCACTCTTCGGTGAGCATCGATTTGCTCTTGACCACCTTGCTCGCGCCGTGTTCCTGCAGGAGCTCTCCCACGATCTGCTGCAGCTCCTTGGCATCCTCGGCCCAGAAGATCTCGATCCCGTTGGCCTGAGCCTGCGCTTCGAAGCGCTCCAGATAG
>JALWZI010000121.1 GCA_027002755.1 Campylobacteraceae bacterium
GTCGGCGGACCGGCAGGCTGCTCCACAAACTGGACGACAGAACCCGGAACGATCGGTTCACAGGCCTTTTTGATCACCGGACGGAGCCGATGGACCATCATGTAGGAGGTCTCGTCTCGTTCATGTTTGTCGGTCAGATTCACAGCAATCTCGGCGACGTTTTCACTGTTTTTCATCCCGGCACCTTTGACCAGCCCGGCATAGTCGAGGGGGATTCCCATCCCGGCGTAGATCTCCATGTCGGTGATCTCCGGCTCCTTTTTGAGATGTTCCACGACACAGCGTCCCACCTGGTAGGTCTGATCGATGGAACTGCCGGTGGGGGTCTTGATATAGACCGAGAAGGTATTGTCGCTCTTACCCGGAAGCATCTTGGCTTTGACGATCTTGGTGGGCAGCAGCATCACCGATCCCGCCAGGGCCATCAGGGTCAGAAGGATCACCAGTGTTTTTTTGCTTTTGCTCTCCAGGATGGCATGGACGAAGTTCTCAAATTTTTTCATTTGTGACCTCCGTCATGGTGATGAGCTTTGGGTTTTTTGAGCATCTTGAGACTCAGATAGGGAGTGAAGATATAGGCGACCACCAGCGAGGCGATCAGTGCCACCGGCACGTTGAGGGGAATCGGCTTCATGAAAGAGCCCATCATTCCCCCGACGAAGAGCATAGGGATCATGGTCATGATGATCGCCAACGTCGCGATGTTGGTGGGCGCCCCGATCTCATCGGTGGCCTCCACCAGGATCTCTTCCATACTCCGTTCCCCTGCCTCGTGGGAGTGAAGATGGCGATGGATGTTCTCGATGACGATGATCGCCGCATCCACTAGCAGACCCAGCGAGAGCAGGAAAGCGAAGAGCGTGATCCGGTTGATGGTCTGACCCGAAATCCAGGCGATGAAAAGGGTTACCGCCAGAATCGCCGGCACGGTCAGGGTGACGATCACCGCCTCCTTGAAGCCCAGAGCGAAGACCAGCATCACCGCGATGATCAGAATGGTGATCAGCAGGTGATCGACGAGTTCGTTGACCGCATCGTTGGCACGCTTTCCATAGTTCCGGGTCACGACATAACCGAATCCGTGTTTGTGGAACTGATCTTTGTACTCCTCCATCAGCTTGAGGACATCATTCGCGACGAAGACGGCGTTGGTCCCGGCCAGCTTCGAGACCGTCAGCGTGATCTGTTGCTTGATCGGTGAAAGCTTCGCTTTGCGGATCTCCTCGATATCTTTGCCCTTCTTGAATCCCACATAGGCGGTTTTGAAGTTCTGGAAATCGATCCCCCGCTCGACCCGGGCCACATCCCGGAGATAGATGGGAGATCCCATATACTGGGCGACAATGATGTTTTTCACATCCTCCACATCATCAATGGCATTCTTGACCCCGAAGATCAGGAGTTTGTGGTCTTTGGTCCGCCCTTTCACATCGGGGACGTTGACGGCAATGGACTGGATCGCTTTCATGATCTGGCCCATGGAGAGGTTGTAGGCGGTGAGTTTGTTGAGATCCACTTCGACGTTGAACTGGGGCTTATGGGCTCCCACCAGGGTCGTTTTGGCCACATTCTTGACCGCGTTGACCCGCTGCTGGACTCTCCTCATCAGGGGAAAGAGTTTCTCATAATCGGCCTTCTGCCCCTCCAACGGATAAAAGGCGAAGGTGAGGATCGGAATATCGATATCGATATCGAAAGGTTTGACCAGCGGCTGCATCACCCCTTTGGGGAGGTGATCCATGTTCTGCATCACTTTGTCGTAGAGCTTGAGGTTGGCGTCTT
>JALWZI010000122.1 GCA_027002755.1 Campylobacteraceae bacterium
AAAGATGCCGGCAGGGAAGGGCGGTAGTCGATGGGGGTACAGATCATTCTGGCCGTCGCCCTGGGCGGTGCCCTGGGAGCGACGGGCCGTTTTCTCATCTCCACCGGTGTTCATAAAGTGCTGGGGGTGGGCTTTCCCTACGGAACCCTGACGGTCAATGTTTTGGGGAGCTTCATCATCGGATTTCTCTACCTCTATTTTGAACAGACCATCGCCCCGATGCAAAAAGCCCTCCTTGTGACCGGTATGCTGGGGGCGTTGACCACCTTCTCCACCTTCTCGCTTGAAAGCATGCTGATGCTTCAGGACGGGCTGGTGGCCAAAGCACTGGCCAATGTTCTTTTCAATGTGCTCCTCTGTCTCGGGGCGACGATGGCAGGGATGGCACTCTTCCGCCGGCTCTACGGGCTCTGATCTCTCGTTGATGTCTTTGCGACTTCTGCTCCTCTTTTTAGTGGCCCTTTGGCCGCTTTTCTCCCAGTCTCTGAAGATCGCCAGCTGGAACGTGGAAAATCTCTTCGATATGCAGCGGCAGGGGACCGAGTACGAAGAGTACATCCCGGGTCGGCACCGCTGGTCCGAGGCGATGCTGCGCAAAAAGCTGGAACACACCGCCCAGGTGATCTGCGATCTCGATGCCGATGTGATCGGGTTGCAGGAGATCGAGAACGATCAGGTGCTGGCGCGGCTCCAGCGGCTTCTCGCACGTGTCGGATGTCCCTACCCCTATCGGGCGATCACCACCGGGGCGGGGCGTCCGGTTCATGTGGCCCTGTTGAGCCGTGTGAAAATCGCGAGAAAAAGAGAGATCCCCGTCACCTATGGCGGCCGGCAGCGTCGGATATTGGAGGTGCAACTGCGCACCGATCCGCCGCTGCGCCTCTTCGTCAACCATTGGCGTTCCAAGCGGGGACCGGAGAGCGAACGGATCCTCTATGCCAAAGCGTTGCGAAAGAGATTGGAGAGGTTGCCGGCGGGTACGGAATACCTCCTGCTCGGAGATTTCAACAGCGACTGGCAGGAGTACCGCATCATGGAGGCGAAACATAACGATACCGGAGGCCGTACCGGGATCAACCAGGTTTTGGTGACGACCCGTAACGGCCGGATGGTCCGATATCGGGATCTGCATGTGGCCTCGACCGCGTTTCTACACTACAATCTCTGGCTGGAGCTTCCGGCTTCCCGGCGCTGGAGTCACAACTTTTTCGGCAAAAAGGAGGCGATCGACGCCATCCTGATCCCGCCGAGCCTGGCGAATGGAAGGAGCTGGGAGTATCGTCGCGGAAGTTTCGGGGTCTATCGCCCCCGATATCTCTTTGGAGAACATGGAGAGATCAGACGCTGGGAGTATCGTCACGGTCGGCATACCGGCCGGGGATATTCGGATCATCTGCCGATCTACGCCAAACTGGAGACTCTGGCACCGGGCATGAGCCATGCCCGGGCCCCGAAAGCCGAAGCGCAAGCTTCCAAGTGTCCGAAGACCGACATCGCTACCCTTCAAAAACTCCGATCCCTGGAAAACCCCCGATGCCTGCAGGGGGTTGTGGTGATTTTCAAGCGGGGCCGCCATGCGGTGATCCAACAGCGCCCCGACGGGCCGGCGATCCTGGTCTATGGAGCGGCGGCAGGGCTGAAAGAGGGGGAACGATACGATCTGCAGATCGAGGGGTTCAAACGCTATCACGGAATGCCGGAGATCACCGACCTGGAGGTTCTGAAGAAGAGGGGCAACATAGAGACCGATTCCTTCATTCCCCCTTTCAACCCTGCGATGATGGCGCGCCCAGCCGATCGTTACCGCATCGTCCGTGATATCCGGGGTCGCTATCATCATCGCCGGCTCATCGTCGGAGGCAGGGAGCTGAGAATCCATTTCAAAAAGCGGCGCTGGATCCCTGCCGAAGGGGAGAAAATTAGGATAAAAAGAGCCCAGATAGGCTATTATAAGGGGCACAGCGAACTGGTCGTATGGGACCGGAACGATTTCAAAACTGTAAAGGAATAAAATGGAGTATTATACCTGGATACTGGCCTTTCACGTCATGAGCTTCGTCAGCTGGATGGCGATGCTTTTCTATCAGCCGAGGCTCTATGTCTATCATGCGGAACATGCGGACAATCCGGGCTTCGTGGAAGTGGTGAAGATCCAGGAGTACAAACTCTTCAAATACATCGGCGTGCCGGCCATGTGGGCCACCATCCTCTCCGGCGGGACAATGCTCTGGCTCAATCCGGCACTGCTGCATATGCCCTGGATGCATGCCAAACTCCTCTTCGTCGCCCTGCTGATCGCCTACCACTTCACCCTGGAATATCACCGCAAAAAGCTCCTGGAGAACCCCCACTACAAGCCCGGGAAGTTCTACCGCTTCTACAACGAGGTTCCGACACTGCTGATGATCGGGATCGTTATCTTCGTGGTGGTCAAACCCTTTTAAACCCCCTCTGATATAATGAAACAACGATTTTAGTTCAAGGAGTCTCTATGGCGTTGCCTGCTGTCTCGATCCCTAATATCCCACTGCCGTTTCATGTGCCCGTAGAGGTCCATCCCTGTGTCGTCCATCTGGCGATAGCCCTGCCGATGGTGATCCTCCTGATGGAGCTGGTCAATCTGGTGGCCAAGAAACGGGCGCTGGGCGTTTTCAGTTTCGTATTGATGCTGCTGCTGGCGATCGTTCTCTTCGGAGCCTACCTTACCGGTACGGCCGATGCCCATCAGGCGGGGTCTATACTTGATTCCGGGGAGGTCAAGAGTCTCTTCGAAGCTCACAAGAATCAGGGGATCTATCTGGTCTACAGCGCTCTGGTTCTGGTGGTGATCAAGCTCCTGAGCGTTCTGATCCGCAAAACGCCCATGCGCGTGATCTTTCTGCTCTTTCTGATCGCCTTTACCGCTCTGACGATCAATACGGCCAAAAAGGGCAAGGAGATGGTCTTTGAATACGGCATCAACGTCAAGACGGCCTCGGCTCCCGCAGCGGGTGAGAGTAAAGCGCCCGTGGCTGCCGAGCCCGCCTCCGCCGAGGCACCGGAGTCTGAGGAGGCGAAGACTCCCAAGGCCCCGGCCGAAGCGGAGAAAAGCGAGTCTGCTGCTTCCAAAACAGAGGAGAAGCCGGCTTCCACACCCCAGGCCCCTGCTGCCGAATCCGCCTCCGCAGCAGAAGAGAAACCTGTTCCGGAGGGTGAAACCGCTCCTTCCGCCCATGAAGCTCCCGCCGCTCCCGCGGCAGGGTCTGCTGCACCTGTCCAGGGTGAGAAGAGACCCGCTTCCGAGTAAGCATTCGAGTGATCCTCTCCTTTGACTTGTAAGGAGGAGAGGACCGGCTACTCTCCTTTTTCACCTCTCTTTCCTCGATACAGCACTGCCATGAAAGTTCCCGTACCCAGCAAAAAACCCGACCAAAACATCGGCCAGGGGAAGAAGTCGGGCTGATGGCGGTCGATGCCGCTGCATCCGGGAAGGATGAACGATGTAACGATCAGCAGTGCCGCGACTGTTTCGAGCAGGAGGAACCATCGGCCGAAACGGTAAGGGTGTTTCGCCAACAGGATGGGAAGGGTGAGCAGGACGAAAGCGGACGCCACGAGCGAAGGGGCCCAGACCGGACCGGCCCAGGGCAGGGGAATGAGGAAAAGGATATCCCAGGTATCCAGGGAAGAGGGCCAATCGAGCAGCAGCTTCAGGAAGAGATAGTAGAAGATATCCCAGATACCGAAGAGGAAAAAGAACGCCGCCACTCTCTGCTGTCGTCGGCGATAGGCCAGCATCGCCGTCGCCGCCATGATAATCAGCGTCGCCGTTTCACGGCCGATCTCCGTCAGCAGAACCGATTGGGGCATCGTTTTGAGCGGAAAGGCGAAACCCTCCGGATAATAGAGCGCCCTGAGATAGACGACGACGGCTGCCTCCATATATCCGAAAGCGATCCCCCATATTGTCAGTCCTACGATACGCTGCATCTAACTATTATATCTATATCCGTTTGATTCCGTTTCTTCTCCCGCTCCCAACGTCCCCGTTGGGAGCGTACCAACTGGCGGGTATTATTCCAATTTCTCAGCTGTAGAGAATAAGACGATGTTAAAGTCGTCGATTCCAGAAAATGGAGGCGGGACTTCAGTCCCGCAAATGCGGGGTTGAACCCCCGCCTCCAAAAACGGTTACGTGATTGAAGTTATTTGAGGGACTTATTGATTGAGAGACAACTTTTTCTTACCGGTGTGGAATTTTCGGAAAGCGGAATGATACAGGTTCTCCCCGAAGGGAGAAAAGGGATGTTACTTCTTGTAGTTGGCGATGGCGGCTTCGAGGATCTCTGTCGCCTTTGCTTTGCCTTCGAAACCGGTGACTTTGACCCACTTGTTGGGCTCGAGCATCTTGTAGGTCTCGAAGAAGTTCTTGATCTTATTGAGGGTATGTTCCGGCAGGTCGTCGATGTCACGGATGTTTTTGTAGCTGGGGTCGATCTTGTCGGCGGGGACGGCGATGAGCTTCTCGTCGATGCCGCTTTCGTCTTCCATCATCAGTACCCCGATAAGGCGGCTTTTGATATAGCTGCCGGGATAGAGAGGATACTCACTGATGACCAGGATGTCCGCCGGGTCGCCGTCATCGCTGAGGGTGTTGGCGACGAAGCCGTAGTTGGCGGGATAGAACATGGCCGAGTACATCACGCGGTCCACTTCGATGGCACCGCTCTCTTTGTCCAGTTCGTATTTGACGTTGGAGCCGTAGGGGACTTCGATGATCGCCTTGACGGCATCGGGGACCTCACCGTGTCCGATTTTGCTGATATCCATTGCGCTATCCTTTTTTAGATTGGTTTTCCCGGGATTTTAGCATAGAAGCCGTCGGGTTCGGCTTGTCAGCTGTCCAGGATTCCCGTCTCGACCCGACAGTGGGATTTGGGTGTTTCCCAGAACTCCACCGCTTCGACCTTCACGCCGAGCCCCTGCATCCGGTCGCTGACGATTCCGAGGATCCAGGCGGTGAGGTTCTCGCTGGTGGGGACGAAATCGACGACGACCATCCCTTCGTACTTTTCGATCAGGGGTGCGGGGGCTTCGGCAAGGATCTCCAGTCGCGGGGTCCAGTAGCCCTCGGGGTGGACGTAGAACTTCGCTTCGTCCATGGCGCCCCGGCTATCGGCATAGTGGCTCATGAGGTCGAAAAAGAGAGGATCGTTTCGGTCGATGATGAACTTGTGGTCCAGGGTGGCGTCGAGCCAGGCCTTGAACCAGTTGAGGTGCTTGAAATCGGTGACCATACCGTCGGTGAGGATCTCCGAAGAGAGAAAGATTCTAATCTGTCCCTGGTGCCCGTGGAGATGCCGGCACATGAGGCACTCGTCCAGGCTGTAGGCTTTGTCGAGGCTTTGGGACCAGACCCGATGGCCGTAACAGAAATCGAAAGATTTGTCGATGATCCAACGCATTTTGTGCTCACCTTGTTCTTAAATTCAAAAATCAATAATTTAGTGTACTGAAAACAACCGGTTTCACTCGATAGCTCTGGCAGTCGCGAACGCAAGCGCCCCTTCGGGGTTGAGCGCTCCTTTGTCGCCATCGAGTGAAACCTCTCCGTCATATTTTTTAGAGGGTCCAATTAACAATAAAAAATTCAGGAAAGCTTTGCTCTGCAAAGCATTTCGTTATGTTTGAATTTATGATAGCAGGAAAGATTGAATGAAAGAAGATACTGAAAGAATCGAAAAATTTACCAATGACCAATAACTAATGTCCAATGACGTCGCCGAAGGCGACATCGTCACGCCATGATTCCTTTGACGGTCCAGCGTCCACCGTCCCGGGCGATCTTGGCCTTTTGCAGATAGTAGAGTCCTGCGTACAGGGCGATGCCGATGGCGTAGGAGATGTAAATGTTGCCGTAGCCCAGCCACTGGGCGGTCATGTTGGGGATGAACATGAAAGGGACGATGGCAAGGAAGAGCAGCCGCTCCAGAGGATTGACCTTGGTAAGGAAATAGCCCTGGGTTGCCGAGGAGAAGGCGAACATCCCCAGAACGGCGGTGATGAAGATCATCCCGATCTCCAGGGGATTGTGGATCCAGACCCAGCCGGCGGGATCGTTGGGGTCCGCCGCGTCGACCGTCTCGATGAGCAGCAGCTTGGTATTGAAGAAGAACATGAAAGGTAGGATCGCTGTGCGGATATCGTAGGCAAATCCCTGCAGTCCTGTCTTGATGGGGTCGGCCTTGGCGATGCCCGCCGCGGCGTAGGCGGCCATGCCCACGGGGGGCGTGTCATCCGCCAGGATCCCG
>JALWZI010000123.1 GCA_027002755.1 Campylobacteraceae bacterium
GTAGACGCGCTAGATTCAGGTTCTAGTGGGAGCAATCCCGTGGAGGTTCAAGTCCTCTCGTCCGCACCATCCACTCTTTTCCAACAATTTTCCTGACTTTTTCAGATTTCCCACCAATATTTACAACCTCAACGCTTCATCCAGGTACCATCACACATTCGCCGCTATATGGGCCGGATCATTCTCAGCGATCCTTCCCGACTACGCTGGCACCGTTCTCAACAGCTCCTCTTCATCCACCGTATCGACCTGATTCGGCTGCAGGACCTCTTCCGCATAGCGACGGTAAACGCCGCTGCGGACGAAGAGAGCGAAGACCTCCGGATCAATGTGTCTCTCCGCGGCCATCCTCGCCATGATCTCCAGGGCCTCAGAGAGTCGTTTGCCCTCTTTGTAGGGACGGTCCGTGGCCGTCAGTGCTTCGAAGATATCGGCGATCGCCATGACCCGGTCGGGGATCGAAAGCTGCTCCGCCTTCAGGGAGCGGGGGTAGCCACGGCCGTTGAGCTGCTCGTGGTGGGTTCCGGCATATTCGGGGATCCGTCGCATGTTTTCCGGAAGGGGCAGACGCTCCAGCATCCGCAGCGTCAGAATGGCATGCTCGTTGATCTTGAAACGCTCTTCGGGGGTCAGCGTCCCCCGCTCTACCGTCAGATTGTGGATCTCTCCCCGATGGTAGAGTAGCTCCGGGACCGGCATCGTGAACCCTTCCCTATGATAGGCTTCCATATCAAAGCCCTCCCTCGGGATCCGATGCTCCGGCCGATCAGCCAAAAGCGTCTCCGTCGCCGGAAGCTCCGGCCTCTCCACCCCTTCCAGGCGCCGCAGCTCCGCTTCAGAGAGCCCCAGACGGTCGTCGAAGTGCCGCAGCCAGGTCTGTCCGGCGATCCGCAGGATCCGCTCCCGGCTCTGCGCATCGAGGGATTCGCTTCCCAGATTGATCCGGGCGATAAAGGCGAACTCGTCCTTCAGCCGTGCGTGCTCCCTGCGCAACTTCTCTTCCAGCCGACGACGGTCTTCGCCTCGGAGCAATGCTTTGTAATAGTCGATCTCCCGATCTCTCCAGAGTACCTCGAAGCGGGTACGGATCTCATGGATCCGGTTATGGATCGTCTCCAGCTTGGTGGCCTTGTCCACCACATACTCGGGCGTCGTGATCTTTCCGCAGTCGTGGAGCCAGGCTCCCCGTTCAAACTCCTCCCAGGCCTCTTCCCCTTCCATCCGGAACCCGGCGAACTCCCCCTCCTCGCTCCGGCACGCCTCTTCCAGGAGCATCTTCGCAATCTTGGGGACCCGTTTGCAGTGGCCGGCGGTGTAGGGGGATTTGGCGTCGATGGCATCGGCGATGAGGCGGATGAAAGAGTCCAGCAGCTCCTTCTGCTCCTCCTGGTAGCGGCGGATACTTTCGGCCATCTCCACCAGGGAACGCGAAAGCTGGTCCAGCTCGATGATATCGGTCTCGATCCGTTCCACCTCGTCGAAACGACGCTCTTTGACCTTGGTATTCTCCTCCATCAATCGTTTGATGGGACGGACGATCCGTCGGGTGGTCAGCCGCACCACCGGGAGCATCAGCAGTAGAACCAGCAGTGCCGCGATCAGTTCGTACCGGAGCATCTCCAGATAGGGCGCCAGCAACTCCCACTCGTCGATGCTTACCCCCAGCCAGGTCTGGGCCTCGGCCCCGCCATAAAGGGGAAGAACCATGGCCAGATACTCCCGTCCCTTCTGCCGGTAGCTGACGATCTCCGCCTTTTTCCCCTCAC
>JALWZI010000124.1:0-331 GCA_027002755.1 Campylobacteraceae bacterium
AATCTGACAAGCTCCCTCTTGTCAAAACCGTAACGTGTGTGCATCTGGTTGACAAAGGCCTGAGCGGCGGGGAGGCGGGAGTAGTCGACAGTTTTAGCTTGCAAGGGAACGAAGAGGAGACATATAAGGAAAATGAGGAATGAGGTATGAGGAATGAGGAACCGGAGATTGGAAACTAGTAACGAGTAACTAGTAACTAGAAACCGATTTTTGACGGAGGATTGAGACTCGAAATTCTCCATTCTCAATCCTCAATTCTCAATTCGGCGATCGATAGATCGCCGCAAGGTGTTCCATCCGGCTCCCCAAATTCAGGAGCGCCATATCGGCC
>JALWZI010000124.1:341-1766 GCA_027002755.1 Campylobacteraceae bacterium
GCCTTTGAGTTTGTAGCGGATGCTCTCGCCCTCGGTGGTGAGGCTCTGCTGCTCTTTGAAGATACTGGGAGTGGGTTTGAACCAGGTGGTGACATAAATCTCGTCACCGTTGCTGATGCCGCCCAGGACACCCCCGCTGTTGTTGCTCGCGAAACCTTCGGGACTCAGGGCGTCGTTGTTCTCGCTCCCTTTCATCCTCGCCGCGGCGGCGCCGGCGCCGATCTCCACCGCCTTGGCGGCGTTGATCCCCATCATCGCTTCGGCCAGTACGGCATCCAGTTTGTAGTAGAGAGGTTCTCCCCATCCCGCCGGCACCCCGGTGGCACGGGTCAGAACGGCACCTCCGACGGAGTCGTGGGCCTCCTTGGCCGCCAGGACCGCCGCCTCCTGGGCGGGCTCCGCCTCGGGGTCCAAAGCGTTGAGAACACTTTCACGGGCGTGGGCAAAATCGTAACGCTGCGCCTCGATCCCGTCGATCTCCAGGATCCCCGCCTCCACCGTTATCCCCAGTTCGCGCAGCATCAGCTTGGCGATGGCTCCGGCGGCGACCCTGGCGGCGGTCTCCCGGGCACTGGAGCGCCCCCCGCCCCGATAGTCCCGGATCCCGTACTTCTGCCAGTAGGTGTAGTCAGCGTGGCCGGGGCGGAAGAGCTTTTTGACATTTTCGTAGTCCCGGCTCTTCTGATCGGTATTGAAGATCACCATGGCGATGGGGGTGCCGGTGCTCACTCCTTCGAAAACACCGGAGAGGATCTCCACCCGGTCGGGCTCTTTGCGTCCGGTGGTCAGGGCGCTCTGGCCGGGACGGCGGCGGTCCAGTTCGCTCTGGATAAAGGCCTCGTCGATGGCCAATCCGGCGGGCACCCCGTCCAGGATACAGCCGATGGCCCGCCCGTGGGATTCACCGAAGGTGGTCAGACGCAGTTTCCGTCCGAAGGTGTTCATCGCCGCTCCTTGCGCAGTTTCTCCAGGGCGATCTCCGCCGCCTTCTGCTGGGCCGCCTTTTTGCTCCGCCCCCGGGCGGTGGCGACGGTCTGCCCTTGGAGCTTGACCGCCACCTCGAACTCCTTGCGGTGGTCGGGACCGCTGGAGCCGATCATCTCGTAGTCGGGTGTCACCCCATGGGTCGCCTGGGTCAGCTCCTGCAGGGCGGTTTTGTAATCTTTGCAGAGGGTGTCCAGGTCGATCCGGGGGTAGGTCTCGTCCAGGAGCCGTACGACGATGGAACGGACCTTCTCCAGCCCCGCCTCCAGATAGATCGCCCCGATCACCGCCTCGAAGGCATTGGAGAGGAGGGAGGGTTTGCTGCGGCCCTGATTGTTCTCCTCGGCAGGGGAGAGGTAGATGTAGCGCCCCAGGTCGATGGCCCTCGCCAGGGTGGCGAAGCCGCTCTCGTTGACCAGGGATGCCCGGATCTTGGAGAGG
>JALWZI010000125.1 GCA_027002755.1 Campylobacteraceae bacterium
ACGACTACCTGCGGCTCTTTTTCGCCCGGGTGGGCAAGCAGCACTGTCACCACTGCGGCAAGCCCATCTCCAGCATGAGCGCCAGCGACATCATCACCGAGGTGCTGCGCCTGCCTGAAGGGGCCAAGCTGGTGATCATGGCCCCCCTGGTCAAGGAGAAGAAGGGCACCTTCGCCGATCTCATCGAATCCCTGCGTCACAAAGGGTATGTGCGGGCCATGATCGATGGAGTGATGGTGCGTCTGGATGACGAGATCGAACTGGCCAAGACCAAAAAGCACACCATCAAAGTGGTCATCGACCGGGTGGTGGTGAAAGAGGGTTCCAAAGAGCGGATCGGCCAGGACATAGAAAAGGCTCTCAAAGAGAGCTACGGTGAAGTGGAGATCGAGGTGCTCAACCATGAGGAGGTGGGGCTGGACCGGAAGGATTTCCACTACTCGGAGCACCTGGCCTGTTTCGACTGCAAACTCAGTTTCGAGCCCCTGGAGCCGGTGAGCTTCTCCTTCAACTCCCCCAAAGGGGCCTGTCCCGCCTGTGACGGCCTGGGGATCCGCTACACCCTGGATCTGAGCAAGATCATCGACTCCAGCCGCACCATCAGTGAAGGAGCGGTGCGGATCATGCACGGCTTCAACAAGAGCTACTACGCCAAGTTTCTGACCGCCTTCTGCGAGCAGAACGCCATCCCCACCGACGTGCCGTGGGAGGAGCTTCCCGAGCATCAGCGCAAGCAGATCCTCTACGGGGTAGGGAGCGAGCCGGTCAATTTCACCTGGAAGCGCCACAAGCTCAAACGGGAGTGGCCGGGTGTCGTCAAATTCGCCCACGAGATGTTCACCGACGAGAAGGATCTGGCCGACTACATGACCGAAAAGGTCTGCGACAAGTGTCAGGGCAACCGCCTGCGCCCCCGCTCCCTGGCGGTCAAGATCGAGGGGAAGAACATCGCCGATATCATCAACATGCCCATCGAGGAGAGCTACGCCTATTTCGCCGAGGAGAGCAACTTTTCCCACCTCACCGAGCAGCAGAAGCTCATCGCCGAACCGATCCTCAAGGAGATCCGGGAGCGGCTCTTTTTCCTCTACGACGTGGGGCTGGGTTACCTGACCCTCAGCCGCGACGCGCGGACCATCAGCGGCGGGGAGGCCCAGCGGATCCGCATCGCCAGCCAGATCGGATCGGGGCTGACGGGGGTGATGTATGTCCTCGACGAGCCCAGCATCGGACTGCACGAGCGGGACACACTCAAACTGATCCGCACGCTGCAGTCCCTTCGGGACAAAGGCAACACCGTCATCGTCGTCGAACACGACAAAGAGACGATTCTGGCTGCCGACCACATCGTGGATATCGGTCCGGGAGCCGGGGAGTACGGCGGAGAGATCGTCTTCTCCGGCAAAGCAGATCGGCTCATGCGGGCCAAGACCCTCACCGCCCAGTATCTCTACGGCAAAAAGGAGATCGCCTATCCCCATGCTGAGCGCCCCAGAGAGAACTGGCTGGAGATCCGCAACGTCACCATCAACAACATCGAAAACCTCTCGGCGCGGCTTCCCCTGGGGAACTTCGTCTGCGTCACCGGTGTCAGCGGCAGCGGCAAAAGCTCCCTGATCCTGCAGACCCTCCTGCCCACGGCGAGGGAGATCCTCAACCGGGCCAAAAAGGTCAACCGGGTCGAGGGGGTCGAGATCGACGGCCTGGAGCATTTGGACAAGGTGATCTACCTGGACCAGAGCCCCATCGGCCGCACGCCCCGCTCC
>JALWZI010000126.1 GCA_027002755.1 Campylobacteraceae bacterium
ATGGCACGGGCCATCAAAAGCATCGAAGAGGAGCTGGCGGAGCGGCTGAAGTTCTACGAACGGGAGGGGCGGATGGTGGAGTACAACCGTCTCAAACAGCGCACCGAGTTCGATCTGGAGATGATGGAGACCACCGGGGTCTGCAAAGGGATCGAAAACTACTCCCGCCACCTGACGGGCAAAAAGCCGGGGGAGACCCCCTACTCGCTGCTCGACTACTTCGAGGCGATGCACAAGGACTATCTGGTGATCGTGGACGAATCCCACGTAAGCCTGCCCCAGTTTCGGGGGATGTATGCCGGGGACCGGAGCCGCAAGGAGGTGCTGGTGGAGTACGGCTTCCGGCTGCCGAGCGCCCTGGACAACCGGCCTCTGAAGTTCGAGGAGTATATCGACAAGGCTCCCCACTACCTCTTCGTCTCCGCCACCCCGGGGGAGTGGGAGATGGAGCACTCCGCCGTCGTCGCCGAGCAGGTGGTCCGCCCCACGGGGCTGCTGGATCCCGAGATCGAAGTGCGCGACAGCGAGAACCAGGTGGCCGACCTCCACGACCGGATCAAGGAGGTCGTCGAGCGGGGCGAGAGGGTTCTGGTGACGGTGCTGACCAAAAAGATGGCCGAGGAGCTGACGACCTACTACAACGACCTGGGACTGCGGGTGAAATATATGCATTCGGATCTGGATGCCATCGAGCGCAACCAGATCATCCGCAGCCTCCGCCTGGGGGAGTTCGACGTCCTGGTAGGCATCAACCTCCTGCGGGAGGGGCTGGATCTGCCCGAGGTGAGCCTGGTGGCGATCCTCGATGCCGACAAAGAGGGCTTCCTGCGCAGCGAGACTGCCCTGATCCAGACCGCCGGACGCGCTGCGCGAAACGTCCGCGGCAAGGTCCTGATGTACGCCAAGAAGACCACTCCCTCCATGCAGGCCTGTATCGAGACCACCCAGGCCCGACGGCAGAAGCAGATCGAATACAACCGACGCCACGGCATTACCCCCCGGACCACCGTCCGGGAACTCGATACCGATCTGAAAGTCGCCGAGCCCGGCGAACTCTACAACCGCCACAGCAAAATGGACAAAATACCCAAAGCCGAACGCCAGCGGATCATCAAAGAGCTCAAGGCCAAAATGCTCGAAGCGGCGAAGAAGCTGGAATTCGAAGAGGCGGCAAGATTGCGGGATGAGATCGCGAAGATCAAAAAACTTTGATAAATCGGGAGTTTCGCCTGGGGCCTACGGCCCTTTCATCTATTGAGATGCTTTTACACATCCAAGAGAGGTTTCACTCGATGGCGACAAAGGAGCGCTCAACCCGTGAAACGGGCGCTTGCGTTCGCGACTGCCAGAGCTATCGAGTGAAACCGATTTCCTTTCAGAAGACCCAATAATGATATAATCCAACTAATTCCTAATTCAAAAAACCGGAGCTTTTATGACCATCGATTTGAAAGATCCATCTCTCTACATCAACCGGGAGCTCTCCTGGCTCCAGTTCAATACCCGAGTCCTGGCCCAGACCCGTAAAAGCGGGCTGCCCCCTCTCGAGCGACTCAAGTTCATTGCCATTTACGGGACCAACCTGGATGAATTCTATATGGTCCGGGTCGCCGGGCTCATCTCCCTCTACAAAGCCGGAATCCAGGAGACCGGTCCCGACCGGCTCACCCCCGCCGAGCAACTGGCGGCGATCCGGGAGTATCTCCATACCGAAAAGCGTGAGCTGGAAGCGCGCTACAAT
>JALWZI010000127.1 GCA_027002755.1 Campylobacteraceae bacterium
CCGGGCCGCTCTTCATCGGCCGGGACAGCCACGGGCTTTCACTGCCGGCGTTTCGGACGGCCCTGGAGGTCCTGAGCGCCAACGGTGTGGAGGCGTACATCGCCGGGGAGGAGGAATATACTCCCACACCACTGATCTCCCGGGCGGTTTTGCAATATGGTGAAGCGCATCAGGAGTGGGCAGACGGTATCGTGATCACCCCTTCTCACAACCCTCCCGAAGACGGGGGCTTCAAATACAACGCTTCTGACGGCGGTCCCGCCGATACTCACATCACCGGTTGGATCGAGAAACGGGCCAACGAGTATCTGGAAAAGGGTCTGCAGGAGGTACGCCGCCACCCCTTCGAAGCGGCGATGAACTCGTCGAAGATATCGGTCTACGACTATGTGGGAGAGTATGTTCGTCGACTGGGAGAAGTCGTGGATATGGAGGCGATCCGGAAGGCCGGCGTTCGGATCGGTGCTGACCCGCTGGGGGGTGCGGCCCTGCCGGTCTATGAGATGATCCGGGAGTATTGGGGGATCGATCTGACCCTTCTCAACGCGCGGATCGATCCGACTTTTTCCTTTATGCATTTGGATCACGACGGAAAGATTCGGATGGATTGCTCTTCACCGTGGGTGATGAAAGGGCTGGAGGGATCGATCGGTGACTATGACCTGATCGTCGCCAACGATCCCGACGCCGATCGACACGGGATCGTCACCAAAACGGGCGGCTTGATGAACCCCAATCACTATCTGAGCGTCGCCATAGGGTACCTCTGCGAGTACCGGGGCTGGGGGCCGGAGAAGATGATCGGCAAAACGCTGGTCTCCAGTGCCATGATCGACCGGGTCGCCGAGAGTTTCGGGCGGAAGATCTACGAAGTTCCTGTCGGCTTCAAGTGGTTCGTCCCCGGCATGATCTCCGGGAAGCTGGCTTTTGGCGGGGAAGAGAGTGCGGGAGCTAGCTTCCTGCGCTACGACGGCGGTGTCTGGTCCACGGACAAGGACGGCCTCATCATGACCCTTCTGGCGGCAGAGATCCTGGCGGTCACAGGCAAAGACCCGGCGACGATCTACCGGGAGTACGAGGAACGTTTCGGCCGGGCCTACTACCGCAGGATCGACGCGCCCGCCGACCGGGAGCTCAAAGCGAGACTCAAAGCCCTGCGTGCCGAGGATGTGACGATCAGGGAACTGGCCGGTGAGAAGATCGAAGCGATCTATACCCGGGCTCCCGGCAACGACGCTCCCATCGGCGGGCTCAAGATCGTTACGGCCGGCGGCTGGATAGCACTGCGCCCCTCCGGGACGGAAGATATCTACAAGATCTATGCCGAAAGTTTTCGTTCCGAGGAGCATCTGGCCAGATTACTGGAGGAGGGGCAGGTGATGGTTGAAACCCTGTTCGGTGCCGAAAGCAGGAGGGAAAGATGATCGAATTTCGGATGCCCTGGAGAAACGAGAGCGAAGAGGGGCGTCGACGGATCGCCGCAGCAAGGGAACGTTTGGAGTGGGAAAAAGAGCAGGGGATCAGCGGTTATTATCATCTGCCCGAAACCGAAGAAGGTTTGATCCGAAGGGTGGAAGCGCTGGCGAGAGACGGGCTCCCCAGGGAGGTCGAGACCCTGGCAGTGATCGGCATCGGCGGTTCCTCTCTGGGGGCCAAGGCGATCGACAGGGCACTGCGGGTCGGGCGGCCGGATATCAAAGAACTGCTCTTTCTGGAAAACACCGATCCATTGGT
>JALWZI010000128.1 GCA_027002755.1 Campylobacteraceae bacterium
GACGATCAGGTCAAAATCGAAGATGTCAAACCCTATACGGAGATTCCCGAGGATATCGTGGAGCGTTTTGCAAGGTTTATGCAGAGCTATCGACGACGCCTCGAGAGAAATCTGGGTGACATCCATCTCGACAACACCACACCCCACCCCTGGTTCGGCGAACTCAATCCCAAAGGGTGGTCCACGCTGGGCATGGTGCACCAGATCGTCCACCGACGCCAGATTGAAGCGATTGTCGATCGGTTGAAATCACGAACACCTGAGTAGCCCGACAGGTCGTTTACCGTAAAATCCCGGGGTCCTTCCGATACGACTCCCAAAACTGCCGGGCGGTGCGGCCGCTTCGTGCGGCCCGCTCTCTGGCGAAGCCAATCGCCGCTCGGCGCAGTGCCTCTTTGTCAACTTTTTCGTCTCGGAAATAATATTCGACGATCTTCAGATAGGCGGTTTCATTGGGAGAGTAGAAGGAGAGCCAGAGGCCGAAGCGGTCTGCCAGGGCAATCTTCTCTTCCACTGCATCCGAATAGTGGATCTCCCCTGCTTCCCCTACCTGTGTCCCCGCATTCTCCCGCTGATACTCGGGGACCAGATGGCGGCGATTGGAGGTGGCATAGACCCGCAGATTCTCCGGCGGCGCTTCGATGGAGCCTTCCATGGCACTTTTGAGATAGCTGTAGGTATTCTCACCCTCGGCGAAGGTCAGATCGTCCAGAAAGAGAATGAAACGCCAAGGTTCTCCCCGGATCTCGTCGAGAAACTCCGGCAGGTGTGGCAGATCCTCCTTGTAAAACTCCACGATCCGCAGCCCCTGGGGGGCGTAGGCATTGAGCAGCGCCTTGACCAGGGAGGATTTGCCTGTGCCCCTGCTTCCCCACAGCAGCACATTCTGCGCCCCCTTCCCTGCCAAAAAAGCTTCGGTGTTCTCCACCAGTCGCCGCTTCTGCTCATCGAGACCTACCAGATCTTCCAGACGGATCGGATCAAGGGCGTCAATCCCTTTGAGCCGCTTGGTAGAGGCGCGAAACACTGCTGCGTTGTATCGGTTCCAATCGATCATTTTCCCCTCCATCTTTTCAACCAAAACTTCATAACAGAAAGTCCTGCCAAAAATCTCGTAGTGTTATAGTCTAACGAAAATGGTTGAAATATCTGCAAATCAGAGAAGAGGGGAGTGATCGATAAAGTAATGATATCGGTAAAAGTGGGTTATTGAATAAAGAGTAAAGTAAAAAGAGTGGGGAGGCGGAGCTCACCGCTTCTCCAGGGGCTTAGTGGCCGCAGCCGCAGCTGCCGTCGGCACAGCCGCCGCCGACCTGACCGGTCGCCGCTTCCTCTTCGGTAGCGGGGCGGGCCTGGGTGACGGTGACGTCGAAGACCAGGTCTTTGCCGGCGAGAGGGTGGTTGAAGTCGATGGTGACCTCTTTATCGTTGAAGTCCACGACGGTGACCTGGACCGTCTGGCCCCCTTCACCCTGACCGTAGAGGCTCATGCCCTTCTGCAGATCGATCCCTTCGAACTGCTCCCGGGGAAGGGTCTGCCGGGCTTCGGGGTTGACTTCGCCATAAGCGTCGGCCGCTTTGACGGTGATGGTTTTGCTTTCGCCTTCGTTCATACCCACCAGCTCTTTCTCCAGACCGGGGATGATCTGACCCTTTCCGGTGATGAATTCCAGAGGCTGAGCCCCTTTGTTGCTGTCGATGACGGTATCGGTACCGGCCTCTTTGACTTCGTACTCAATGCCGACGACGCTGTTTTCGTTTTCAATTGCCATAAATAGATTCCTTTGTTGAGATTTTCGCCATTGTAGCCAAGGAAAGTTAATCGGAGCTGGGGACTCCTATTTACGATCGGTCTATTTGAGGTGCTTTTTCGCGATACGGGCGCTGGTGGTGCCGGGATATCCGTCGACGATCGCCTGAAAGAAACTCCTCGCCTGGGCTTTGTCCCCGCTCTTCTCCAGGGAGATCCCGGTATGCAGCAGCAGCCGATCCATGTAGGCGGCGTTTTCGTTGAGCTCCGCACTTTTCTGATAGTAACGGATCGCATCGTCGTATTTGCCGGTCCGGTAGGCGATCTCCCCCAGATAGAAGTTGGTGGCGGCAGGTTTGTACTTTCTGGCGTTGAGAATATCGAAGCGCTTCTTCGCCTCGGCGTACTTTTTCTGCTTGACCAGACGGACACCCCTGCTGAAGAGTTTGGAAGAGGCGGCCTTTTTCAGGGTGTTGTCGAGTTTGGAGGCGGTTTTTGTCTGGGATTTCACCGCGGAGCTTTTGGAGTGCTCCATACTCTTCTGCGCCGCTGCGGCGGGCCGTTTCTCCAGTTTGGCGATCCTGGCCTCCAGGGACCCCAGCCTCCGGGAGAGCGCCGCATCCTCTCCGCCGGATTTCTGCTGGGAGAGACGCCCGATCTGCTGGCTGAGGCTCTGGACGAGGCTCTTGAGCCCCTCGACCTCTTCCTGGAGGCGATTGACCTGCTGACGCAGAGAGAAGATCATCTTTTTGTTCTGGGCTGACTGGGAGCCACCGCCGTAACCGCCGCCGTAAACGGAGGGTTCAGCCCACAGCAGTGACAGGCCCAGGAGCGGAATCAGGATCAGGAATCGGTTTCGGGTCACGTCGGATCTCCTCGTCTTGGGATCTTACCAGTCGATGGACTGGATCTTGTGCTCTCCCAGGGGGAAGAGCATACTCTGGTTGGTGGTCAGGCCGATATAGCCGATGGAGTTCCCCTGCTCGCTGCGTTTGATATAGAGAACGGTATTGCCGTCGTTGGAGAAGCGGGGGAACTGATTGATCCCTCCGCTGGTCAGGGGACGGGTATAGCTGCCGTCGGTTGCCGTCAGATAGAGGTTGAAGGCTTTGCCTCCGAAGCTGTTGTCGTTCTCCCGGCTGGAGTAGACCACTTTGCTGCCGTAGGCATCACAGGAGTCGTTGTTGGTTCCGTGGAAAACCAGCTGGGTGATGGGACCACCGGCGAGGGGTTTTTTGAAGATGTTGGCATAGCCCAACCGGTTGGAGACAAAAACCATGGTCTGTTCGTCATCGGCATATTTCCCCCCTACATCGATCCCGCTGAAGGTGGTGAGCTGCCGCGTCCGGCCGGTGGCCACATCGTACTCGAAGATATCGGGCTGTCCCTGGGGAGCCATGGTCAGCAGCAGCCGCTTGCCGTCCTTGCTCACATCCGAGCAGACCAGCATCCCCTGGGAGTCAAGAATCCTGGTCCGCTGTCCGGTGGTGAGATCGAGCCGATAGAGCGTCGGCAGCTTGCCCGTGTAGTCGGTGTAGTAGATAGAGCGCTGTTTGGGATCTCCCCAGACCGGGAAGATATTGAGCCCTCCCCGGATGATCGGTTTGATGTAGTTGAGGGTATAGTCCGCCAGGACCACTTCGCTCTGACGTCGGCCCGTGTAGCGGGAGAAGAGCACATAGCGGTTGATCCACTCCACCGAAGCGAAGCCCAGACGGGCATTGAGATCGGTCACGGCCCGGTGGATCAGAAAGGGATAGCGGCTTTGGGAGGCGATGGTGTACTTTCGCTGGAAGACCGGGGAGGAGTCACTCCCCTTGAGAACCTTCATCTGGAAAATGACCCCTCCTTCCGCTTCGATGATCCGGTACTTGAGCACATACTCCATGCCTCGGAGGGCAGGATCGAAGATGCCTCCCTCGTAGTTCTCCTCGCGATAGCCACCATCGGGAAGGAAATGGCCGGTGATCTTGAGGTCCGCCTGAAGGATCGCAAAGGCTTTCTGTCCCAGGGGGGACTGTGGGCCGCTGCCGTCCACGATCGCCACCTTGGCCCGTTGATCCACATCCTTCTCGATCTTCAGAGTGGCATCCACGGCAAAAAGATAGACAGAGAGAATCATCAGTAGGAGATAGCGCATAGAGACCTTTCGTTGAAATCCACGTTTTTGTTCTGATTGTATCAGGGATGGACTGAAATGCATATTAAATAGTATGACTGTGGAGAAATCGTGGATTTCTCTCAGGAATCCGCTTCACGGTCTCTTCACGATTTGCCTTTATGATGGGAGCTGAAAATCAGACAAAGGAGTCAAAAATGAAAAAGCGACTGTCTCTCATCATCCTGATGATCCTCGGCACCTGGAGCCTCCAGGCCTCCGATCTGGCTGGCACCTGGATCAGTGAAACCTCCTTCACAAGGGGGATAAAGCGGCTGACAATCTCTCCCAGGGATCATACGATCCGGGTGATCCGCCAATGCCGTCGGCGGCTCTGCGACTGGGGACGCACACATTACACACCAACCACCCACGGCCTCCTGGCGGTCTGGCCACGCGACCGCGCCTATCGGGTGATACTGGCGGAGCGTGTGGGGCATGATCGTCTGAGGGTCGTGCTGAAACGGCTGCCCTACTACGGGTCCGGAGTAAGCACCCGGGTTCTCTATTTCAGAAAAGCGGGCAATATCCATCCGCGACAGGGCCGTCTCCGGGCCTTTGAAGGACGCTGGATCCCTCTGGGTTATCGCCACGATCGGGGCCTGTTTCGGCTGCGTATCTCGATGGAGGATAGTGCAATGAAGGTACGGGCGCGGGGACGCTGCTATCCCGGCATCTGTGAATGGGGAAGCTCCCGGGTCGAATACCGGCACGGAAAGCTGGTCGTCCGTTGGCATCAGCGGGGGATCGATCGTGTCGCCACATTCCGGGGAATCGCTCGCGACCGGCATGGCCGCTATACCCGTCTGAAAGTGGAGATCCTGACCCGCCTGCGCCACGGCAGAGAGTATCGGGAGGTACTCTATCTGAGACGGGAGCGATGATCCCGCCGGAAAATGTCTGGGAAGTGCAAAAATGGATCGGGGGCTTCTCCACGATCCGATCAGGAAAGGACCTCTTCGTTTCAGGAGTGGTAGTTGGGGCTCTCTTTGGTGATGGTGACGTCGTGGACGTGGGACTCTTTGAGCCCGGCGCTGGTGATTTCGACGAATTCCGATCTCTCCCAGAAAGTGGGGATGTCTTTGGAACCGCAGTAGCCCATCGACGAGCGGAGCCCTCCGGTCATCTGGTGGATCACGTCGGCGATCTTGCCGCGATAAGGCACGCGCCCTTCGATTCCCTCGGGGACCAGTTTGTCGGCGGCGGTTCCCTCCTGGAAGTAGCGGTCGGTGCTTCCCTTGGTCATCGCGCCAATGGAGCCCATTCCTCGATACTCTTTGAACTGGCGACCGTTGTAGATGATCATCTCACCGGGGGCTTCGTAGGTCCCCGCCAGGGCCGAGCCCAGCATCACAGAGCTGGCCCCTACCGCCAGGGCTTTGGCGATGTCACCGGAGTATTTGATCCCCCCGTCGGCGATGACGGGAACCCCCATGGGGTTGGCCACCTGGGCCACCTCGTCGATGGCACTGATCTGGGGCACGCCCACGCCGGCGACGATCCGGGTGGTACAGATGGACCCGGGTCCGATCCCCACCTTGACCGCATCGGCTCCTGCCTCGATCAGATCCGCGGCGGCGGCACCAGTGGCGATATTGCCGGCGATCACATCCACATCCAGCTCGGCCTTGATCGCTTTGAGCGTATCGATGATCCCCTGGGAGTGGCCGTGGGCCGAATCGAGAACGATCACATCGACCCCGGCTTCCACCAGAGCCTTCGCCCGATCCAGCTGCCCCACACCAATGGCAGCCCCGACCCGCAGACGGCCGAACTCGTCCTTGTTGGCGTTGGGATACTGCTCCCGCTTCTCTATATCCTTGATGGTGATAAGCCCGGTCAGAACGCCGTTTTCATCCACGATGGGAAGCTTTTCGATCTTGTGTTCCTGGAGCACTTTGGCTGCCTCGTCCAGGGAGGTACCTTTTTTGGCGGTGACCAGGGGCATGGGAGTCATCACCTCTCTGACCAGAAGGCTCTTGTCGGTGATGAAACGCATATCCCGGTTGGTGATGATTCCCAGAAGCTTGCGGTTCTCATCCACCACCGGGACCCCGGAGATCCGGTATTCGGCCATCATGGCATCCGCATCGGCAACGGTGGCGTCGGGCCCGATGTAGATAGGGTCGATGATGATCCCGCTCTCGCTCTTTTTGACCTTTTTCACCTCAAAGGCCTGGGTGGCCGTATCCATGTTCTTGTGGATGATGCCGATGCCGCCGAGCCGTGCCATGGCGATGGC
>JALWZI010000129.1 GCA_027002755.1 Campylobacteraceae bacterium
TGGTACTGACAGGCTCCCGGAGGATGGAGAGTTTCTCCAGTTCTTTGGCAGCCAGAGCCAGGTTGTTGTCCAGGAGAGCCAGCAGGTGGTTCAGCGCGTAGTCGTCGATCTCCATCTCCAGCTCGGCAGCCCGGCGTCGCAGGATCTCCACCCCCTCTCTTGGATTGGGTTCGAAGAAGCGGACCCAGACTCCGCCTTTTTTCTCCGAGAAGCTCCCCTGCATCGACTTGGCGTCCTTGCCATCACCTCCGAAAGCGAAAAGAAGATAGCTCTCATCGTTTTTACGGGTGAGTTCTATGAGAGTATCGAGCTCTTTTTTGGGAAGTTTCTTCTCCCGTCGGATCAGTAGGAGATTGGTCCCGCCGAAGAGGGAGGATTGGGAGAGATAGCTCCGGGCCCTTTCATAGTCGTACTCGTCGTGATACATCGTCACCATCGACTCAACGGCATCCAACTCTCTTTTGTACCGATCGACGGTCCGGTCGATGAGGTAGGCGTTGTCCCCGTAGAACAGCACCGCCTTGGGCAGCCCCTTCTGCAGAAGCTGTTCGAATTCGCGTTGGTACATCAGTTTCCTCCTTTGGAGGAAAAGTGAGGAGTGAGGAATGAGGAGTGAGGAGTGAGGAATTGTGTGGCGATGCTTCGCAACGCATATTGATGGAGGCGGGAATTCATTCCCGCAATGCAGGGCTGAAGCCCTGCCTCCCAATGACCTATAACCAATACACCAATATACCAATACACTTACATCCTTCCCATACTTCTTTCGGTTACTAGTTACTAGTTTCTAGTTACTAGTCCCTCCTTTTCCAGTTTCCCCACCTGTTCCGCCATAATCACCGCCTGCGCGATATTGGCTTCGGTGATCCTGACCTCTATCCTATCGAAAAGAAGCGCATCGTAGGCCCGCAGGTTGACGACGATGCCTTGCATTTCGCACTCCAGGATCGCTTTGGCCCCTTTGCTGCTGTCCTCCAGGTCGATCTCGACGATCTCGGCCGGGAAGGTCTCTCCCAGATGTCGGGCGGCCCAGCGGGCGAATTTACGGTCACGGAAATCCCACTCCGCTTTGGTGGCGTTGCGCTCCAGCTCGCTGACTCTGACGCAGAGGGGTTCGATATTGCGCAGGAGATACTCTTTTTTCTCTCTGTCGGATTGGAGGTCGGCTTTGATGAGGCGGTGGAGGATCAGGTCCGAATAGCGGCGAATGGGGGAGGTGAAGTGGCTGTATTTCTTGAACCCCAGCCCGAAATGGCCCACATTGAAGGGGGAGTAGGCGGCCCGGCGCAGTGATTTGATGATCAGGGCGTCCACCTCCGCCTCCAGCCCCTGCGCGGCGGCCTCTTTCTGGATAGAGCGGATAATGGTGGGGACCTCCGCCTCTTCGGGAAGCTCCACGAAGATCCCCACCGTGGCCAGCTCCTCCAGCAGCTCCTCGATCTTGGAGATCTCCGGGGCCTCATGGATCCGGAAGATGGCATCACCGTCCCCCTCGAATCGCTTGGCGGCGGCTTTGTTGGCCAGGAGCATACACTCCTCGATAAGGCTATGCGCCGGGGTGCCGGTCTCGATGGTGGTCTCTTTGAGTTCGTGTTCGGGGTCGATGGCCAGTTTGACCTCGTCGGTGCGGAAATCGAAGCCCTTTTTGAGCCGCTGTTTGCGCAGACGGACGGTGATCTTCTGCAGCGGCAGAAGCCAGTCGAGGATTTTCTGCTCCGTTTCGCTGAAGTGGGTGCGCCGCCCCTCCAGGATCGCATCGATCTCGTCGTAGTTCCAGCGCCGTTTGGAGTGGATGACGCCCTCGAAGAACTCTTCATCGACGGGTTGGAGAGTTTTGGGATCGAGGGTGATCTTGCTGACAAAGGCGAGGCGGTCCACATGGGGTTTGAGGGAGCAGATGTTCTCACTCAGCTCTCTGGGGAGCATGGGAAAGGCCTTGTGGGGCAGGTAGGTGGTGAAACCCCGCAGCTTCGCCTCCTTGTCGATGGGGCTGAAGTAGGGGACGTAGTGGCTCACATCGGCGATGGCGACATAGAGGATATGACGCTCCAGGTCCAGATAGACGGCGTCGTCGAAATCCTTGGCGGTGACGGGATCGATGGTGCAAAAGGGGAGATGCCGCAGATCGACCCGCCCCCGGGTCTCCTCGGGGAGGACCCGGTCGGGGATGGCCAGGGCCTGTTCCACGCAGTCGGGTGGGAACTTGTCATCCCGGCGCTCGTAGAGCAGCAGGCTGATCCGTTCATCCACTTTCGGATCCCCCAGATGTCCCAGTACCTCGATCACCTTGGAGCTGAGGGCATCGATGAGAAGTACCGTACCCAGCTTGAAGGCTTTGAGATCCATCCCGGGCATTTTGGCCTCGATGGGTTGGGCGGTCTTGATGTGCAAAACGGCAAACTCCCCGTTCTCCTCCCGGTGCGTGTAGCCGATGAGGTGCAGGGCCGCCGGCCGGGTGACCAGGACCACTTTGGCGGCGGCACGCCCCCGACGGGCGATGATCCGCTTGACCACCACCTCGTCGCCGTTTTTGGCATCGTCCAGGTCCTTGGGCTCGATGAGAAGATCCTTCTCATCCCGATTCTCGGCCTCCACATACCCCTTGCCACCCTCGGCGATCCATAGCCGCCCCACCCGATAGAGGGAGCGCAGCCGCAACAGCCCCCGCTCATCCTCTTCCAGGGCACCAAGACGTTCCAGAGCCTCATATCTGGGAAAATCCTCCGGCTCCAGGTCGGAAGGAAGAAAGCCCCGGGTGAGTTGGATACCGAAGGGACTCATCGGATTTCCTTTGGGAAATTCGAATTGAGGAGTGAGGAGTGAGGAGTGAGGGGACGAAAGCGATGCTTTCGAATGAGGAATGAGGAATGAGGAATGATGAATTTAGGGGCGTTGCTTTGCAACGCAGATTTTTGGAGGCAGGGCTTCAGTGACCAGTGACCAATGACCAGTGACTGCGCCGTAGGCGCACATAATGCCCACTGCCCAATGCCGTCGCCGAAGGCGACATCTCTTGCGACTTGCGGCTTGCGACTTGCGACGGCGCTCACCGAGCGCCCTTCAACTGATATTTGATCTCTTCCAGCCGCTCGATCCGCTCTTCGGTGGTGGGGTGGGTGCGGAAGAGGTTGGCGACCTGGCCGCCGAGACCACTGAAGGGATTGACGATGAACATGTGGGCGGTGGCGGGATCGGCGTCGTGGATCACGGCGCCGCGGCGGGCGTAGTTGTCGAGCTTGCTCAGGGCCCGCTGGAGCCATTCGGGGTGGCCGGTCATCAGGGCCGCCCCTTTGTCGGCCTCGAACTCCCGGCTGCGGCTGATGCTCATCTGGATCACCGTGGCTGCCAGGGGCATGATGATCATCAGGGCGAGGGTGACGATGGGATTTCGATCCCGGTCCCCCCCGAAAAAGAGTCCGAAGTTGGCCAGCATACTGATGGCTCCGGCGATGGTGGCGGCAATGGTGCCGATAAGGATGTCGTAGTGTTTGACATGGCTTAGTTCATGGGCGATGACCCCCTCGATCTCCTCCTCGTCCAAGAGATCCAGAAGTCCCTGGGTGACCGCTACGGCAGCGTGCTCGTAGTCGCGACCCGTCGCGAAGGCATTGGGGACCGGATCGGGGATGATGTAGAGCCTGGGCATGGGCAGTCCCGCCTTTTGGGTCAATCGTCGGACAATGGCGTAGAGCCCCGGGGCGTTGCTTTCATCTACCGGGACGGCGTCATAGTGGGCCAGCACCTGTTTGTCGCTGTAATAGTAGGCATAAAAGTTCATCCCGGCAGCGATCAGAAAAGCGATCACCATGCCGCTCTGCCCGCCGATGAGGCCGCCGAACCAGATAAAGAGCAGGGTCAGTCCGATCATCAGAAAATAGGTTTTGAATTTTTCCATAATATTCTTTCTCCTTTTTTATTCAATAAAAAGATCGTTGTTTTGATTGTAAAGGTGGATTATAATACATAATCTTTTCCCATCGTGCAAGTCTGGTTGCATACCGGAGAAAACAGAAGAGGAGATGGAGAGGAGGTCCCCGTTTTTCGGTCCCTCATTCCTCATTCCCCATTCCTCATTCAAAATAGGATATAATCCCCCCACATTCACGATTCAAGGATAGCATATGGCACTCAACGTTTACTACGACAAAGACTGCGATCTCAATCTCATCAAGAGCAAAACGGTCGCGATGATCGGTTTCGGAAGCCAGGGGCACGCCCATGCCGAAAACCTCCGCGACAGCGGTGTCAACGTCGTCGTCGGACTCAAGCCCGGCGGCAATAGCTGGAAAAAGGCGGAGACCAAAGGGTTCGAGGTCCTGCCCGTCGGAGAAGCGACCGCCAAAGCGGATGTGGTGATGATCCTTCTGCCCGACGAGACCCAGGCCGACGTCTACAAAAATGAGATCGAGCCCAATCTCAAGAGCGGTGCCACCATCGCCTTCGGTCACGGCTTCAACATCCATTTCGGACGGATCAAGCCCGCTGCCGATATCAATGTCATGATGGTCGCCCCCAAAGCGCCCGGTCACACCGTACGCAGCGAATTCGTCAAAGGCGGGGGAATTCCCGATCTGATCGCCGTCTATCAGGACCCCAGCGGTCAGACCAAAGATCTGGCGCTCTCCTATGCTTCCGCTATCGGAGGAGGCCGGACCGCCATCATCGAAACCACTTTCAAAGATGAGACAGAGACTGACCTCTTTGGAGAGCAGGCGGTTCTCTGCGGTGGGGTTACCGCCCTGGTCCAGGCCGGTTTCGAGACCCTGACCGAAGCGGGATACGCTCCCGAGATGGCCTACTTCGAGTGTCTGCACGAGCTCAAACTCATCGTCGACCTGATGTTCGAGGGGGGGATTGCCGATATGCGTTATTCCATCTCTAACACCGCCGAATACGGCGACTACGTCAGCGGCCCCCGGGTCATCAACGAAGAGTCCCGAAAAGCGATGAAAGAGATCCTCAAAGAGATCCAGAACGGCCAGTTCGCCAAAGACTTCATCCTCGAGGGAATGGCCGGTTATCCCCGGATGACCGCCGAGCGCAACAACATGAAAGATTCCCTGATCGAACAGACCGGTGAAAAGCTTCGGGCGATGATGCCCTGGATCAAAGCCAACAAGATCGTCAATCAGGAAGAGAACTGATCCCCTTCTCTCTGAACCCGCGGGGAGGGGTCGCTCACCCCTGACCCGTTTTCGTTTCTGATTTCTCTCTGACATTTTCTTACTCCCCCAAAATCCTTTTTCGATAAAATACCTCCATCTATTTCAACGGCTAAAGGAACCAGGTGGCATCAGGAAAGAAAGGCTCGGCGAAACGGAGGGCGAAGGCCAAACGGCAGGATCAGAAGCGTCGCACCATGCGTAGAGTCGCTCTTTCGATCCTGGGTCTGCTGGCCTTGAGTACTCTGCTGGGCTTCTCCTTCCTCATCGGAGCACAGGGAGAACCGGCGTCTGCCTCCGGAGTGAAGGGGAGTGTCGCTCCTTCTCCGGATCGCACGGCTCATGGCAATAAGGTCCTGGAGGAGGGGCCGGGTGTGGAAGAGGAGTATCCCAGGGAGGAGAAGGTCGGCTTCGGTCTGGAGGATCTGATCGCCAAGACGAAAAAGCGGGAGATGAAAGCCGAGGAGAGTAACGGCACACGAAGCTTCACTCCCCGAGCGTCTCACGGTAAACCGCAACTGGTCCTTATTATCGACGACGTCTCCAATCCGCGTCAGCTGGCTGCGATCCGAGCACTGCCCTACCGTATCACCCCCTCGATCTTTCCTCCGTCGAAAATGAACAGAAAGACACCGGCAATGGCCCGAGGGCTGAAGCACTACCTGATCCATCTTCCCCTGGAATCGGGCAGTCCCAAAATGAACCGATTCACCAAGACCCTTTTTGTGGATGACGGCCCTGCACGGGTGAAAGCACGGGTGGAAGAGATCCGGCGGCTCTTTCCCGATGCGCATTATGTCAACAACCACACCGGCAGTGTCTTCACGTCAAACTACGGAGCGATGTATCACCTCTTCGGCGATCTGAAAAAGGAGGGCTTCATCTTCCTCGACAGTCGGACGACAGGGCACTCCGCGGTTCGTCGGGTTGCGGCGGACTATCA
>JALWZI010000130.1 GCA_027002755.1 Campylobacteraceae bacterium
GCATTACCGGGGCCGGCTCCGAAGCCCGGGACTGCATACCGGCAACGTCAGAATCGACAGGCTGCTGGGCCAGCCGACTATCGATTTCGAAGGAGATCTCCATTCCCTTCTGGCAACACTGAAGGCCGGTCAATTGACCGGACGTTTCGAGAGCCCTGATCTCAAAAAGGGGTTCCTGACGCTCCAAACCCGGGAGCCGTTGCGCCCCGCCCGATACGTCAAACTCCCCGCCAAACTGCAGGAGACCGCTGTGACGGCGAAAGCGGTGCTGCCGGTGGACTTCGACCATCCGCTGCCACTGGAGAGCAATGTGACCCTGCGCTCCAATGTAGCGAATCTGGAGGGGACGATCGGATACGACGGCAATCTCAGTGCCAAGATCCTGACCCGTTTCCCCAAAAACTCTCTATTGAAGAAGTGGTTGCCCAAACTCCGTCTTTCGGCGCTCGATCCGCTGAAGATCACGGTCAAAGAGCGGGGGAAAACGTGGACGTTGAATCTGGCCGGTCGTGAGATCGGTGTCGGGGTCGATTACCGTGAGGGCGATCAGCAGCTCAAAGGTGAGATCCGGATCGCCGGCAGCCGGATCAAAATTGCAGGAAGCCCCCGCAAGAGGATCCAGGCGACACTCCGGACCGGCTCGGTGCGTAGAATGATGAGGAGCCTGACCCGGATCTACCCCTTCCCCGATCCGAAACTCGATGGGGACCTGAGCCTGGACCTCACCCTCGACAAGTTGACGCAGGTCACACTGAAACTGCGATCCAAAAAGTTCATTCCCGACAGCACCGCCCGGATCAAAGCCCCTATAGAAGATATCCGGCTTCTTCTTTCAGGGGATCTGAAAAAACGTATCGTCATCGTCAAAAAATACCATTTGAAAACAGGCGGAATGACGATCTTCTCCACCAAACCCGGACGAATAGCGATGCAGAAAAAGAGGATCCTTCTGCAGGAGTTCTGGATCAACGACTCCCTGAAGATCACAGGAAACTACGATCTCGGAAAAAAAGAGGGAGATTTTCTGGCCAAAGCTCCCCATTTCAAAGTCCGGCATGACAATGCGAAACTGGATGCTTCCGTCGACATTCGGGGAAAAATCATCGGTGAGAAGATCGATGTCGAAGGAAAAATCATACTGCTCGGCGGTACGGTCAACTACAATCTGGAAGCGAAGCATTACGCGACCGATGAAGATATCGTGATCCTCCAGCATCGGAAAAAAAACGAGGAGAGTTTTTTCAGAAAAAATGTGCAGCTGACCCTCTATATCGAGAGCAGAAAACCTCTGCTGTTCCGACAGAAAGAGGTGAACGTGGAGCTGAAACCCCAGCTGAGTATCATCAAATCCTTCGACGCGGATCTGCAGCTGCTCGGATCCATCAGCCTGGCCAAAGGGGGATACTATATCTTCCAGGGCAAAAAGTTCGTTCTCTCGCCCAGCAGTATCAACTTCGTCGGTCGGCCCACCCAGCCGCTGCTGGACATCAACCTGGTCTATCAGCGCTCCGGCCGGACGATCTATATCAGTGTCAGCGGATCGGCGACGGAGCCGAGTCTGCAGTTCTCCAGCTCTCCCTTCATGACCCGGGACCAGATCCTCTCTTTTATCCTGTTCGATACGGTGGATTCGGGTGAAAATGCCGGGGATATGTTGAGCATGGTCGGCGGAGGGATCGCCAAATCGATCCTGGGAAATATCGGTCTGAAAGTCGATACGCTTGTCGTCACTTCCAGCGGTTTCGAAGTGGGAAAAAAGATCACCGACAAGATCACGATTTTGTACGACCAGAAAGATCGGGAGCCGCGAGTGATCGTCCGGATCAGTCACTCACGCCATACCGAAACCGATATCAGTGTAGGAAGCGAATCCCAGAGCGTCGATATCATCTACCGAAAAGAGTTCTGAAAAGCCTAAGTGGAACTTTTCGTAAAACCTGTTATCATTCCGAATATAAAAATCACAAAAAGGAATCGAAATGTCCCTGCTGGAAAAAGCGAAAAAAGTTGTCAAAGAGCAGAAGAAAGAGACTCTCTCTCCCATGGAGCAGCTCCTGAGAGATCCCGAGGTCAAAAAGACCGCCCGATATCTGGTCAAACATATGTCCCAGTCCGAAGCGAGAAACAAGCTCAACGAGATCCTCGAAGAGGAGGGGAAACTTCCCGTCAGAAAAAACGGAAAAGTGGCCAAGATCACCTATGCAAGATTCAAAGAGCTTCTTCCCAAACCCCGCAAGAAAAAAGAGGCCTGACGCCTCTCAGAGCTCGATCCGCATCAGATCCGATGCGAGGATGAGTTCTCCCCGATAGTTCTCCCTGATCTCCCTTTCGATCTCAATCATCTTCTCTTCACTATCGTAACGGGCGCTGAAATGGGTCGCCGCGAGACGTTTGATCTTCATCTCCGCCGCCGCTTTCCCCAGTTGGCGGGCGGTGGTATGCCTGAATTTCCTCGGCAGGCGGTCGAAGTCCTTTTGCAGGTAGGTGGCTTCATGGATCATCAGATCCGCACCGCGGTAGGGGGCGAAGAGTTCCGGCCGGTCGTTGTCTCCGCCGATGAGGACTCTGCGTCCCGGCCGGGGAGCGCCCATGACATCCCGACTCTCCACCCGGCATCCGTCGGGAAGGGTGACGCTCTCTCCCTGCTGCAGCCGTCCGAAGAGCGGTCCTTCCGGGACACCGAGTCGGCGGGCCTTGTCCGGGTCGAAACGGCCCGGACGATCCGATTCGGTATAGACATAGCCGTAGCAGGTGATGGAGTGGGAGAGGGCCACGGTCTCGATCCGGTAGTCGTCGAACTCCAGGATCTGATCTGCCGTGATTTCTCTCACCGTCAGTTCGTAGGGGAGCCGGAGCTGACTCAGGTCCATGACGGTACGGAGCATCTCCTTCAGCCCGGAGGGACCGTAGACCTCCAAAGGCCCTTCGCATAGGAGCATCCCCCGGGAGGCCAGCAGGCCAAAGAGCCCGTAGACATGATCGCCATGAAGATGGGTGATGAAGATCCGGCGGAGGTGATAGAGGCTCAACGGAGTCTTCATGATCTGATGCTGGGTTGCCTCCCCACAGTCGAAGAGCAGCCAGTCGGAGGATTGCCGGGGACGCAGGGCCAGGGCGGAGACGTTGCGGCGGCGGGTGGGGACCCCGGCGGAGGTCCCGAGAAAGGTCAGTTCCATTCTGCATCTCCTTTTATCTTTTCCATACGGGTTTCCCGCAGGATCGGCAGGAGCTCTCTGGGGTGGGAGAGGATCGCATCGGCGGGCAGAGGCTGTCGGCTGTATCCCCAGGCGGCGTAGAGTGCGCCAAGCCCCGCGCCACGGGCAGCGTCCAGATCCTTGTCGCTGTCTCCGAGCACCCACCCACGGTCTCCGGCGTCAGGGTCGAAGTCCATCGTCTCCATGAGTTGATGAAGCATCGCGGGATCGGGCTTGGAGCGGCCGGTGGTGTCGGTACCGGCGACGGAATGGAAATAGTGGTCGATCCCGGCATGTCGGATCATGCGGTGGGCGAAGAGGGTGGAGGCGTTGGTGGCGACGGCCATCCGTACCTCCCGACGCTTCAGCTCCTTCAGGAGCTCACGGATCCCGGGGAAGAGCCGAAGATTCCGGGTACACTGGCTGAGATAGTGCTCCCGAAAGAGGGCTCTGTCCCGGGGATCGGGGGCCTCAGTTCCGTAAAAGAGCAGCGGGAGGTTCCGTTCCCGCCGGTTGATATACTCCACCACTTCCGCCTCGCTCAGAGGGGGCAGACCGTGACGGATCCTTCGGACATGGTTGACACTGATCGTGATGTCGATACGGGTATCCAGCAGTGTCCCGTCCATATCGAAGATGATCAGCTCCATCTCCCCCCTTTACTTTTACGGTTATTTCGTAAGATTAGCCTATTTTCACTACAATGTTCCCATAATTCCAAACAGTACATTAGTCAGTACACCATTTGCATAGTTTGGGATAATCTGCGAAAGGTTCGTTATGGGTCCCAAAGTCTATCTCAACGGGGAGTTTCTGGATCGGGAAGCGGCAAAGATCCCGATCTTTGACCGGGGTTTTCTCCTGGCTGACGGCGTCTACGAAGTGGTGCCGGTGATCCGAGGAAAAATGATCGACGTGGAGCCTTTTCTGGAACGCTTCGATCGGAGCCTCAAAGCGCTGAAGCTCCCCTGGCCGATGCCTAGAGAGGCCTATCTGGCGATGCTGCGCCGGCTGATCGAGCTAAATGGAGTAGAAGAGGGAGGCGTCTATACCCAGGTGACCCGAGGAGTCTCTTTCCGGCGGGTTTTCGAATTTCCCGAGGGGCTCGAGCCGACCTGTATGGCCTTCACTTTCGAAAAAGCGATCCTGGAGAGCCCCGAAGCAAGGGAGGGAGTCCGGGTGATGACGGTGGAGGATATCCGCTGGAAACGTCGGGATATCAAGTCCATCGCCCTCCTGGGGCAGTGTTTGGCCAAAGAGGTGGCAGTGGAAAAGGGGGCCTACGAAGGGTGGATGGTGGAGGAGGGGATGATCACCGAAGGGGTCGCCTCCAGCGCCTATATCGTCAAAGAGGGGCGTCTCGTCACCCGGCCCCTCTCCAACAGCATTCTGCCGGGGATCCGGAGGAAACTGCTGCTGGAACTGGCTCCGAAACACGGCATCGAGTTGGAGCTGCGCCCCTTTTCGGTGGAAGAGGCCTACCAGGCTGACGAAGCCTTTCTCTCCAGTGCCACGACCCTGATCTATCCGGTGACAGAGATCGACGGTCGCCCTGTCGGAGACGGCCGGCCCGGCCCGGTGACCCGTCGGCTGCGTGAGCTTTATGTGGAAGCGGCGCTGCGGGAAGCGGGGCTTTAGAGACTTTTTTCCGTCCGGATCAGCTCCGCGACCCCTTCGGCCATCTCCGCGACCGCTTCCACCTCCGTCACCCCGAGGCGGCGGCGGTTGCTGATATCCCAGATTCCCCCTTCGCTGTCGCTGTGCTCTCCGTGGATCCCCCGGATCTGGAGATGATGGTCGTCGCAGATCCGGCGGAAGCGCTCCGGATCTTCCGAGAGCTTCGGTAGGCGGATATGGACGCTGGCCCGCATGGCGGTCCCCAGGTTGGTGGGGCAGCTGGTCAGGTAGCCCAGCCGTCGGCTGTAGGCGAAAGTGAGCCGCTTTTCCAGCTCCGTAACGGCCCGGGCGAGGCGGGTGAAGACACGGGCGATGTCACCGCCGGGCTCCATGGAGATGATCCGAAGCTGATCCTCTTCGTTGACCCAGACCAGGAAGGTTCTGTCGTCGTTGTGGTAGATCCCTCTCCCTTCGGGCCAGTCCCGGTTGAGTCCGGCACTCTCCAGGAAGCGGTCCCCCTCTTTGAAGAGAAAGTGATCTTCGATGAGGCGCTGCCGGGTGGCGCTCTCCATACTGCTCAGGGGGTAGTAACGGCCGGAGAACTCTCCGGTAAGCAGCCGCAGGGTGTCGGCGATCATGCACTCGACGATGAGCCGCTCCCGCCGGGCGATGGCGGGGCCGAAGGGGAAGCAGTGAAGGTTTCGGGCGACCCGGATCCGGGTGGAGAGGATGTAGGCTCCTTCCGGATCGGGATCGGGGATCTGCAGATGACCCGGGTCCAGATCGCTCCGGTGCCGCCCCGTCTCCGGATCGAAACGGTGGTACTCCCGGATGATGGGATCGAGGAGGGGGGCGAAGGTTTCGTAGCTCTCCTCGTCCCCGGCATAGACCCCGATGGAACTGTCGGGGTTCTCCACCCCGGAACGGATCAGCTGTTCCAGGGTATAGCCGTAGCGCGTCTTGCGTGAGGAGAGCTCCGCGAAGAGTTCGGGACTCAGATGGCGGCAGAGTGCCGAACGACAATGATCGGGAAAACGGGGAAAGTCCATGATGACTCCTTTGTGCAATGATTATAGCAGTGGGAATCTGAGGAGCTCTTAAGATTCCAATATACAGAAACTACAGATTTTGCTTACACTCTGCACAGTTTCATGTGCTAGACTTCGCCCAAAAAACGGAGATGCCGCTGCCATGGATTCTGAAACGTTGCGGGAGGTCCTTCAGGACGCCGCCAGAGAGATCGACCGCCATTCGGATGACAATATCGCCATCAACCGGATCGTCGAATCGGT
>JALWZI010000131.1 GCA_027002755.1 Campylobacteraceae bacterium
CGCAGCCTTTGGGTTCCCCGTCGTCGCTGCTCCCTTCAACGATCTGTTGATATTCGTTAATATATCTGAAGGCATGAACGATATGATTGGCTTTGGGATGTTCGTCCCGCAGACGCTGAAGCTCGATATCGAAGGCTGAATAGGGAACGAGACAGCTGAGGAATTTGGAGCGTTTCTCCACGGTTTCGGCAAAAGCGATTTCACGGATCGTGAACACAAAATCTCCTGTATCCTCGGCTTTTGAGGCATCTTCTCAATGATCGGAAACAATTTCTGTTCCGTGCTACTTAATCGGGATTCGAACGGGTAGTCTAATCCCCATCACCTTTTTCCGACACATCACGTGCATTCATCGTGACGTTTGGCAGGGCCAAACCTACGATTCGGAATCAGGCATTCCCGGCCCCGGATTCCGGATCGAGTCCGGAATGACGGGATTATGAGGATATTTTATCCTAATACTCTGCGTCGATCCCCAGCTCTTGACGCACTGCTTTGACCGCCCGGACCATATTGGCCAGGCTTGCCTCCACTTCGGGCCAGCCCCGGGTCTTGAGGCCGCAGTCGGGGTTGATCCAGAGCTGTCTAGCCGGCAGGACCTCCAGCAGGGCATGGATCTGAGCCGTCATCTCCTCCACCGAAGGGATACGGGGAGAGTGGATGTCGTAGACGCCGGGGCCGATCTCCATTTCGTAGCCGCGCTCTTTGAAGATCCGCAGCAAGACGTTGCCGCTGCGGGCGGTTTCGATACTGATGACATCGGCGTCCATCGCCTCGATGGTGTCGATGATGTCGTTGAATTCACTATAGCACATGTGGGTGTGGATCTGGGTCTCGGGCCGAGCCACGTTGGTCGTGATCCAGAAGCTCTCCAGGGCAAAACGCTCGTAGTCGGGGCGCTTGGCGGCCCGCAGAGGATAGCCCTCTTTGAAGGCCGCTTCGTCCACCTGGATCATCCCGATGCCGGCCTTTTGCAGATCATCCACCTCGTCCCGGATCGCCAGGGCGATCTGGTAGCAGGTTTCGGCTCTGGGCTGATCGTCCCGGACAAAGGACCAGTTGAGGATCGTCACGGGACCGGTCAGCATCCCTTTCATCGGCCGATCGGTCAGACTCTGGGCGTAGGTGGACCAGCGCACGGTCATGGGCTTGGGGCGGCTGACATCGCCGTAGATCAGGGGCGGTTTGACGCAGCGGCTGCCGTAGCTCTGGACCCAGCCGTTTTCGCTGAAGGCCACGCCCGAGAGCTGCTCGCCGAAATATTCCACCATATCATTACGCTCGAACTCGCCGTGGACCAGCACCTCCAGGTCGATACGCTCCTGAAACTCCACACAATCTTTGATCTGCTCCTCGATGTAGCGATCATACTCCTCCTGGGTGATTTCGCCCCGCTTGTAGCGGCGGCGGACTTGGCGCAGCTCGGGCGTCTGGGGGAAGCTGCCGATGGTGGTGGTGGCTAGAGGGAGGTAGCCGAAGCGCTCGTGCTGCCTGAGGATCCGCTTTTTGAAGGGGACTTCCCGTTTGCTTCGCAGGGTATCGAGAGAGGCCATCCGCTCCCGCACCGCCGGAGCGGTGACGGCACTGTCGCTGCGCCGGGCGGCCAGGGCCTCGCGGGAAGTCTCCAAGGCCTGGTGCCGGGTTTCACTGAGTTTCTCACCCCTAAAAAGCGCATTGAGAAGATCCAGCTCCTTCAGCC
>JALWZI010000132.1 GCA_027002755.1 Campylobacteraceae bacterium
GTGGCTGGTCTCCGTCAGCTTCTTGCCCGCGCCGCTGACCCCCGATTTGGCATCGACGAAGAGCGGTGCGTCGGTGTCGATATAGGGGATGAAGGGGAGGATCCCCAGGAGCGTCGCCGTCGGATAGCAGCCCGGACCCGCCACCAGACGGGCCACCCGGATCTCGTCACGGTAGTATTCGATAAGGCCGTAGACCGCTTCACCCAGATGCTCCGGATCCTCGTGGGGGCAATAGGCCGCTTCGTAGGTTGCCTGCTCCAGACGGTAATCCGCCGAGAGGTCGACGATTTTGACCCCTTTTTCGAGCAGCTCTTTGGCCAGCCCCATGGAGGCTTTGTGAGGCAGCGCCAGAAAGACCAGTTCGCACTTCTCGGCCACCTGCGCCGCCTCCACCTCCTCGACAGGGAAGGTGATGAGATCCAGCAGCGCCGGATGGAGCTCCTCGATGAGGATATCTCCGGAGGTCGTCGCCAGATAGTTGAGGCGGAAATTGGGGTGGTTCAGGAGCATCTTGACCAGCTCCAGGCCCGTATAGCCGCCGGCGCCTACGATTCCTACATTGATCACGTTCTTCCTTTTCTCAGAGTTCGATGGGGACGTATTTGATCTCTTCCACGTCGAAGCGTTTCCGGCCGCCGGGGAGCTGCAGCTCTACCTCTTCGCCCTCCTCTTTGCCCAGCAGGGCACGGGCCATGGGCGACTGGATGGAGATGAGGCCCTTGCCCGGGTTGGACTCCTGGCTGCCGACGATAACATAGGTAACCTCTTCGTCGGTATCATGATCCACCAGAACCACGGTCGAACCGAAACTGACCCGCTCATGGGGCAGCGTGGAGGGATCGATCACCTGGGCCCGGCTGAGGAGATCCTGCAGCTCGATGATTCTCGCCTCCATCAGCCCCTGCTTCTCCTTGGCCGCGTGGTATTCCGCATTCTCCTTCAGATCCCCCAGGGCCCGCGCCTCGTCGATCACCTTGGCGATAGCGGCCCTCTCCACGTTCTTGAGCTGTTCCAGTTCGCGGCTCAGCTTCTCGAAAGTCTCTTGCAGCATCGGTTCTTTCTGCACGGTGTTTCCTTCTGTCAAAATTATCGGTTATTATAGCCTATCAGTGTATAATCCCTCAAAAAACGGAGTCGAGCATGCCCGCCAAACGCCCCCGCATCCTGATCACCAACGACGACGGTTTCGAGTCGGCCGGGCTCCATGCCCTGCGGGAAGCTCTGCAGCCTCTGGGCGAGGTGATCACCGTCGCTCCCACCCTGGAGAAATCGGCCTGCGGCCACTCCCTGACCCTGACGCGTCCTCTGCGTTTCGTGGAGCTGGAGCCCGACTTCTACAAACTCGACGACGGCACCCCCTCCGACTGTGTCTTTCTCTCCCTTAACAAGCTCTTCGCCGAGACCAGACCCGATCTGGTGGTCAGCGGGATCAACCGCGGGGCCAATATGGGGGAGGATATCACCTACTCCGGGACAGCTGCGGCGGCCATGGAGGCGGTCCTGCAGGGGATCCCGGCGATCGCGGTGAGCCAGGTCTGCCGGAGCCAGTGCAACGACATCGACCGCCTGGGATATCGCCTGGCCAAAGAGACTGCCTACGCCTTGGCCCGCAAAATCCTGGAAGAGGAATACCCCCTCCCCTCCCGCCACTTCCTCAATGTCAACATCCCGCCTGTCGATCCCGAGGAGTG
>JALWZI010000133.1 GCA_027002755.1 Campylobacteraceae bacterium
CGGCCATGAACGCCGTCTTCAAATCCCTGGCCGAGGGGGCCAATCCGGTAGCGATGGAGTTTCTCGACGCCCTGGTGGTCAAAGCGGTCAAAGAGAAGCTGGGAATCGAGCTCCCGGAAGAGGCCGGCGCCCTGCTTATCGGCGATGTGGACGGCAACGTCCCCGAAGAGGTGGATTTCCAGCTGAAGGTTCTGGAAGAATCTTTCCGGACCAACGGTGCCCAGGAGTTCCGAGTCGCGGAGGACCCCGCTGAGCGGGAGAAGATCTGGAAGGGACGCCGGGGCGCCTCCCCCTCCATCACCCTCTACGGCAGCAAAAAACTCAACGAGGATATCTCCGTGCCTCGGAGCATGCTCCCGAAAGCCCTGAAAGAGATCTACGCCATCGGGGAAAAGTACGGACTGGTCGTCCCCTGCTTCGGGCACGCCGGTGACGGAAACATCCATGTCAACGTCATGGTGGACGGCAGCGATCCGGAAGAGCTGGAGAAGGGGCACAAAGCGATCCGGGAGATCTTCGAACTGGTCGTGGAACTGGGCGGCACCCTCAGCGGAGAGCACGGGATCGGTCTGAGCAAGGCGGAATTCATGGAGATCGCCTTCAGTCCCGCCGAGCTGCAGCTCTTCAAATCGATCAAGAAGGCCTTCGACCCCAACGGCATCCTCAATCCCGGGAAGATGGGGTTGTAGGCAGTGAATCTGCCGACAAATAAAAAGAGAGAAATGCGAAATATTTTCTCCTCTTTTTCTCATCCACTCTTCAAACAGATGAAAGCGTTGCAAAGCAACGTCATCCAAAATCATTCACCTTTAACCATTCATCATTCACCCGCTTCAAAGGATCACCCATGGCGCTCCTGAAGATAGGAGTCCTCTCCGATCCCCATCGTCGCAGCGACCTTCAGGAGGCGGCGATCGGAAAACTGCTGGAAGAGGGAGCCGAGTATCTGCTGCACGCCGGGGATCTCTGCCTCGAAGAGAATCTGCGGCAGCTGGAAGAAACGGGCCTCCCCTATGCCGCCGTCTTCGGTAACAACGACCGCCCCCTCCACCCTCTTGCGGACGAATATCGCATCCGGCCCGAACCCTGGTATTTCAGGATCGGGGATCTGAAGGTAAAGATGATGCATCTTCCCTACTATCTGACTCCCGATACCGACCTGGTGATCTACGGCCACACCCACCGTTTCGCCGTCGAAGCCAAAGGCGCTACGCTCTACCTCAACCCCGGAGAGGTCTGCGGGCGGGAGAGCGGCCTCTGTGAAGCGGCACTGCTGGAGATAGACACAGCTGACGGCAAGCGTCGGGTCCACCACCTCTTCCGCTCTCTCGATCCGGACAGTACCTGGCAGAAAGAGACGATCGACCTCGGTATCCCGTCAGACTCAGGATCCGCCGACCGATGATCTCACGCTCTTCAGATAATTCTCAAGAGAGTCCACCAGCGCCTCGTGAATCCGGACGTAACGGCGGATCTTCTCCTCGATCTCTTCCAGTTTTCCGTACATCAGATCCCGATAGATTGCCTTGGCGTTCCGGTGAAGTTCCGTCGCTCCGAGACTGCCGCTGAGTCCCAGCAGGTCCAGAAAGATCTGACGCAGAGCCGCTTCGTCCTCCTTGGCATAGCTCTCGAGGATCAGCTTTCCCGTGTCACGATAGGCATCGACAAATCCCTGCAGCAACTCCTCCAGCAGGACTTCGCTTCCGTTGGCATTGGCCAGAGCGATCTCCCAATCGATCCCTTTCGGAGTTTCCACGGTTACAGCTCGAGATTCGGGTTCCTTCGTCCCATCCTGGGGAAGATACTCTTCAAAAAGAGTATAGAGCTTCCCCAGCCTCATCGGCTTTTCCAGGAACCCATCCATCCCCACCTTTTCCATCTGATCGATCTCGCTCTCCACATTGAGCGCCGAAAGGGCGACGATCGGAAGAGATTTCCCTTGAGGCATCCAACGTATGGCTTCGGTGGCCTCGTACCCGTCCATCACCGGCATGTTGATATCCATCAGAACCAGATCGAAGGTCCCCGGCGGCAGTGTCTGAACCTTTTCCACGGCTTCGCCTCCGTGATGGGCCGTTGTGACTTCGATACCGGATCCCTCCAGAATCTTCATCAACATCCGGAGGTTGATCTCGTTGTCCTCGACGATCAGAAGCTTCGCACCGGCAAAACGTCGGAAATCCTCCAGGGAGACCGTCTCCTTCTCCCTGTAGCTGCGGACAAACTGTTTGACCGGAGGCTGCTCCTCCCGCTCCATCGGTTCCTTCCGAGGCATTTCACTGCTGTAGAGATCGAGGATCAGTTCGAAGACGCGCTGTTGGTTCATGGGCCGGTTGACACGGCGATCCACGATATCTTCAGCGATCGATTCTCTGGGAGCCTGGAAGAGATTGTGCAATGCCACCACCTTGAGGTCTTTATCTTCTTTTGTCTCCCGAATATGCTCTGCCATCATATGGCCCAAAAGATCCTCATCGATCAGCAGCAGATCGTACTGCTCCAGGTTCGGGCGTTTCTCCGCTTCCATCACTGTGACCCGATGACGGAAATAGGAGAACATCTCTTTCAGCGCCAGAGAAGCCTCATAGTTCTGGTTGACGATCAGGACATCCTTTTTGATGAACTCCCGCTCAGGAAGGTGATATTTTCTCTGTTCCTGATCGTTGACCGGTTTCAAGGGGATGGAGAGATCGATCAGAAGCTCCCCTTTGGACGAGGGGCGGTAGGCATGAATCACTCCTCCCAGCAGTTCTGCCAGCTCCGAGGCCACGTAGAGCCCGAGCCTTCGGTACTCGCCAGTCTTCTCGTCGTAGATCGGCGCAAAGAAATTCCGGAGATCCTCTTCTTCCGCAGGCATGAAATAGAGCCGCATCTGCAGATCGACGCCCCCTTCGTAGGGCCGGTTGGCATCGAGCCGCAAACGGACCTGTCCGCCTGTGGCAGCCCTCAGAGCATACTCCAGGAGTTTCCCCAGCATCTCCACCATATGGGTGAAGTCCCCCCGGACGGTACGGGGAAGATTCTTGTCCATTTCAAAGATCAGTTCCGAATCGATCTCTTCCACCTCGGAGGCCACCACCTCCGTCACCGCATCGAGCATCTTGTTGAGATTGAACTCCGTCTCTTCGATGGTGACGTTCCTGGCCTTGAGTTTCAGAAAGCCCAGAAGGTTCGTCGCGCTCTCCACGATCCTGTTTTCCATCTCGATCACCTCGTCGAGCCGATGCTCCAGATGAGGTTCCGGTGCCTGCTCTTTCAGACGGTGGGTCTGATCCGTCACATCCCTTCCCAGCTGATAGATCTCTTCTCCCAGACGACTGAAAAGCTCATGGACCCGTTTCTCGATCTCTTCCTGCTGTCGCTTGATCCGGCTGTGTCGCTCCTGCAGTCTGTTGACCTGACGGGAGGTGAAAAAGAGCCCCAGGACCCCGGTCACCGCCATAGCGAAAAGGGCGATCCAGAGCATCCACTCCTGAGAGGGGGTTTTCTCAGGATTCGGTGTGGTGGGCAGGGACGGAACTCCGGAGGGTAGGCTGCCGGTTGGGGAGAGAGGGACCGCCACACTGCCCGGGAAGGCCGTACGGAGCTTCCAGTAAAGCGCTGCCGCTGCCTCGTTCTCCGGAAGGGGAGTGCTTGTCAACAGATAGCTCTTTCCCTCTCTTCGGACCACGGATCTGAAACCGAGGCGTTTCGACAGCTCCGCCAGCGAGGTATCTTGCCCAAGCAGCTGCTGCAAACGAAGCCGGCTCTGCTCGATTTCGCCGGGGTCATTCCGGACATCCAGTACCAGACGTATCTCGGCATGGGCAAAGCCCGCAATCAGGATCCAGATCAACCAGAAATATTTCACCCGGTTTCTCCTAAGCTCTTTCACGATTCCCTCCCTTCAGTTTCAGCCGGAGAGATCTCTGTCGGGTTTCAAGTATCTCCTGCTCCTCACCCAGATTCCGGAGTCGGCGGCGCCGCAAGCGGTAGGCCGTATATCCCGCCAGCGCCAGGACCAGCAGGATCATCCATTCCAAGCCACGCCTCTCTTCTCCTGTCGATCGCAGTGGAGTCTTGGAAGATTTCCCTCCCTCTGTCTGCACCACGCCCCCCACCTCTTTTCCAAACACCAGGATCCCGGGATAACGTTTCGACAATGCGGCAAGAAGCGGGGGAGTTGTCGCTTCACCCGAATGAAGCGGCGTGATCTCCACCAGCCAGACCCCCGAATTTTTCCGAAGGAGGACGCGGGAAGAGACGACAGAGAAACGTTTCAGCATCTCTTTGACCTCACCGGCGATCTCATCCGCTTTTTGACGGCTCTCGACGCCGGCCACGACCGCGCTCAGATCCCCTTTGGGATTTCCGGCGGCGACGGCAGCGGTCACCAGGCATCCCATGACAAAGATCCGGGCAATCCTTTTCCCCATTTTCACTCTTCCTTCTGTTCGGCTGTTCCGATATTTTAACCAGATTCCCTCAAAGAGGCTTGAGAGAAGAAGCAACACCTCCAGAAGCTAAGGTGACGATTCCCGCTATAATGCCGCCATAGAGAGTTTGGAACAAGGAGCGGACGGATCGGTGAAGGTGATCTTTCTCTGTGCCATCAACAATGTTCTGAGCGGCACCTGCAACGAAGACTGCAAGTTCTGCACCCAGAGCGTCCGCTACAAAGCGGCGATAGAGCGCTATACCTTCAAAGAGGAAGAGACGGTTCTGCAGGAGGCACGGGAGGCGGCGGCCAACGGAGCCCTGGGCTACTGTCTGGTCACCGCCGGCAAGGGGCTGGACGACCGCACGACCGACTACATCGCCCGTCTGGCCCGGCGGCTCAGCACCGAACTCCCCCATCTGCGTCTGATCGCCTGCAACGGCACCGCCGGCGAGGAGCAGCTGCGCTATCTCAAGGCTCACGGCGTCGCCAGCTACAACCACAACCTCGAAACCAGTGAACGCTACTACCCCTCCATCTGCACCACCCACAGCTGGCAGGAGCGCTATGCCACCTGCGAAGCGGTCCGCTCTGTCGGTCTCTCCCTCTGCAGCGGAGGGATCTTCGGCATGGGAGAGTGCCCGGAGGACCGGGAGAGTCTGCTGCAGAGCCTCCGCACACTGAACCCTGACTCGGTCCCCCTCAACTTCTACATCCCCAACCCGGCCCTGCCGATTCCCGAACGGACGATCGACCGGGAAGGGGCCCTGGCCGTGATCCGGCGGACCCGACAGCTGCTCCCCGACCTGCCGCTGCTCATGGTCGCCGGAGGACGGGAGGCGCTCTTCGGCGGCGCGGAGAAATCGATGTTCGATGCCGGGGCCAACGCTATCGTCATCGGCAACTATCTCACTACACCCGGCGAAGCGCCCGACCGGGATCGACAGCGTCTCCGGGAGCTGGGATACACCATCGCGACGGATTGCCATGGCGCCTGACGTTCTCCTGATCCTGACCCTCTCGGTACTGATCTGGGTCTCTCCTTTCCTGGCCAAGGCTTTGCGGATCCCGACTCCGCCGGTGGAGATACTCTTGGGAACCCTCCTGGCCGCGGCGGGGCTGCTTCATGAAAACCGCTACTTCGACCTGATCGCCGAAGTGGGATTTCTCTATCTTATGTTCCTGGCCGGCATGGAGGTCAACCTCAAGGAGATCTCCGGGAGTCCCCGGCTGGTGATCCGGCAGGCGGTCCTCTTTGTTCTGAGTCTGGGAGTTTTGGCCGTCGTCAGCGGTCTCCTGTTGCATTTCCACCCCATCGTCATCGCTTCGCTTCCTCTTATCTCAATCGGACTGCTCGCTTCTTTGACCAAGATCTACGGACGGAGTCAGTCCTGGCTCAATCTGGCCATCATCGTGGGGGTTCTGGGTGAGATCGCCAGTATCGCCGCCCTGACGATCCTCGATGCCGCCAGCAATGTGGGGTTCGGCTGGGAACTGGTCTTCAAGATCTCCTATCTGCTCTTTTTCATCGCCTCCATCTATCTGGCCTATCGGCTGCTTCAGCTCCTCTTCTGGTGGTTTCCGGAGCTCAAAAGAAAACTCATGCCGAGCAGTGACAGCTCCGATC
>JALWZI010000134.1 GCA_027002755.1 Campylobacteraceae bacterium
AGAATGGCGGATGATCTCCAGGGCTTCGGGAGAGTTGTCGTAGGCTATCTCCCGGCATCCTTCACAGGAGCCTCCGGCACTTTGCGTATCGAGAATCTCTCCGTCAGCTTTCACGTAGCCGATAATGTTTTCGCTCACAGCCATCCTTTTGAATCGCAGCACTTTTTGCCACAGAATAATGGGGCAAATTATAGCAGATTGGGATTAGAAAATTACTCCAATCCTCCCCTGTGTTATACTATGGAAATTATGTAGAGAATTACCGATTCCATCCCGACAGTTGTGAAAGGATATAAAAATGCGTAAAAAGACCATCATTGCAGGAGCCCTGTTGATCCTGGCCGGTGTTTCACTCTCAGCCCAGGGGACTGCTGCCACTCCCAATCCGACAGATGCCGCCCAGGCGTCCGCTCCCTCTCCTGCGACGACAGCCCGGACCGCGGGAACTCCCGGCACGACCCCGACATCCCAAAGCAGTGCCGCCGCACCCGCACAGGGGACGGCACCGACGACATCCACCGCACCCCGGGCCGCAGAGCCCCAGGCAACCGTTCAACCCCAGGCAACGTCCGCTGCCAGCTTCACCCAACAGCAGCTCGATACAGCCCTCGCCCCTATCGCCCTCTACCCCGATTCCCTCCTGGCACAGCTGCTGATGGCCACCACTTATCCCGACCAGGTCCTCGAAGCGGCCAAGTGGTCCAAGGAGCATCCCAAAATGAAAGGGGAAGAGGCGGTCAAAGCGGTCCAGGATAAAAACTGGGATCCCAGTGTCGCCTCGCTGGTGGCCTTTCCCCAGGTACTGGAGATGCTCAGCTCCAAGCCTGAGTGGGTACGGGAACTCGGAGAGATGTTCCTCGCCGATCCCGATGCAGTTATGAATACGATCCAGGGATTGCGGAAAAAGGCAAAGGAGGCGGGCAATCTCAAAAGCACCAAAGAACAGAAGGTCGTAGAGAAACAGGTTCCCGCCGACAACGGGGGAAACCAGACCACAATCATAGAGATCCAGCCCGCCGATCCCCAGGTGGTCTACGTGCCGGCATACAACCCCACTGTGGTCTACGGCCCCTGGTGGTACCCCACCCCTCCCTACTTCTATGCGCCCCCCTACTACAATCCTGTCGCGGCCATTATCGGTTTCGGTGCAGCCATCGCCGTAGGGCATGCCCTCTGGAGCCATTGGGACTGGCACCATCATGATATCAACATCAATGTCAACCGTTACAACAACATCAATGTCAACAAACGCCTGGATATCGCCAAACAGAAAGCGAGCTGGCGACAGAATCTCCGGGAGCGCAATCCCCGTTTCGACCAGGTCAAACGGGATCGGGCCAAACAACAGCTGAACAACCGCATGCGCCCGGCACCGGGCGATCGGAAAGCTCCTGCACTCAACGACCGGACCAGGGATCTCCAACGGGCTCGGGCGAAACAGCAGCTCAAAGAGCGGGGTGGAGTCGATCTGGATCGGGCCCGACAGAATCTGCAACGCAATCCGGAACGCGTCAACAAAGCGATCGAACGCGCCAATCGTATGACACCAACCCGGAAACAGCAGCTGCAGAACCGGATTGGGAACCAACGCCCCACCCGGGAGGTCAAGCGCCCTTCGGGACCGAAGACCGGGCGTCCGGTCAACCGCCGACCTCAGGGAACCCGGCCTACAGCCAAACGCCCGTCAGGGAACCGTCCCAATATCAAACGTCCTGCCCCCCGTCCCACCGTCCATCGGACGCCCCGGAAACCCGCAGCCGCCCGGCCCAGACCCAAAGTCTCCCGACCCTCTGGCGGCAGGGCACGGCAGGCACGTTAAAAGCTCGATGGAAGAGCGGTCATTGACCTGTCCCTGGTGCTGGGAGGAAATCACGATTCTTCTCGATCCAGAGATGGAGACGTCATGGATCGAAGATTGTGAAGTGTGCTGCCGTCCGATCCTATTCAGAATCGGCAAAAGCGGGGATCGGATCGTCGACTTTTTCTGGGAGAGGGCCCAGTAGGCTCAGGCCAGTGTCACTCCACGCTCTCCGGCGACCAGCTCACCGATGACGTAGGCGTCGGTCGTTTCCAGCACGGTATCGACCTCTTCCGCTTCCACGACCCAGACCATTCCGACTCCCATATTGAAGGTACGGAACATCTCTTCCTCTTCCACGTAGCGTGCCATGAAGTCGAAGACCGGCAGGGTCCGGATCTTGGAGCGATCCACTACGGCATGGACATTTTCGGGCAGGACCCGGGGGAGGTTCTCGACGATCCCCCCGCCGGTGATATGAGCCAGAGCCACGATCCGCTCTTTGCAGGCTTTGAACTCCGGCACATAGATCCGTGTGGGTTCGAGCAGGACGTCGATCAGGGGGCGCCCTTCGAAATCCTCCTCAAATAACATCCCCAGCTTTTCGAAAAAGAGTTTTCGCACCAGCGAATAACCGTTGGAGTGGACGCCGGAGCTGGGCAGGGCCAGGAGGATCTGCCCCGGCTTGACCCGGCTGACACGGTCCATCTCTCCCCGTTCCGCGATCCCGACGGCGAAGCCGGCCAGATCGAAATCCTTTTCGCGGTACATTCCGGGCATCTCCGCTGTTTCACCGCCGATCAGGGCGCACTCGCTGCGACGGCATCCTTCGGCGATCCCTCCGACGACGCGCCTCGCATCCTCCGGGAGGAGTTTGCCGGTGGCATAGTAGTCCAGGAAGAACATCGGCGTTCCGAAATTGCAGATGAGATCGTTGACGCACATGGCCACCAGATCGATCCCTACGGTATCGAGACGGCCACTGTCGATCGCCAGCTTGAGCTTGGTCCCTACCCCGTCGGTGGCGGAGAGGAGGACCGGTTCACGATACCCGGAAGGCAGGGCGTAGGCCCCGGCAAAAGAACCGATCCCGCCGATGACATGCTCGTCGAAGGTCGATTTGACCTCGGCTTTGATCGCCTCGACGAAGGCGTTGCCGGCGTCGATATCGACCCCGGCCTCTTTGTAGCTGACTTTTTCCTGACTCATGGACGATCCTTCCCGGAAGCTCCACAGGGAGGCAGGAACTGCCGAAGGATCTCCAGAGAGAGGCATTTGCCCGTAAAACCGCCGACCAGCAGAAGAACGATCACCGCCAACTGGACCAGAAAGGCGATCTGGGGCTGTGTCGCCGCCAGTCCCATATTGATCCCCAGGATGATGGCGAGGATGATTCGCTGCATACGTTCCGCACACACGATGGACGCTCCTTGTTAATGATGATGGTGCGATTATAGCGAAGCTATCCGTTGAGCTTCCTGCCCAGCTTCTCCTCCACCGAAGCAACCTTTTTCTCCAGACGGCCGACGGGGCCTTTGCGGTAATCGATCTTGACGACGCTGTAGATCCGGTTGCAATCCTCTGCCAGATCCTCGTAGGCCTGCTCGATAAGCGCGAAGATCTCGCTGACGGTCTCCGCTTCGATGATGGTCCCCATAGGCGTCAGACGGTAGGGCAGGCCGCTGCGATCCACAAGATCCAGGACCCGGGCGACAAAGGCGCTTTTGGACTCGGTCTGATCGGTCGGGAACATGGCGAATTCAACCAGCGCGGACATGACAACTCCTTTTTACGGTTTTGGCTCAGTATAATGCCATATGATTTTGTTGATGTTGGATTTTGGATTTTGTCCTCGTTCCTGCGGGGTTGTCGCTTCGCTCGGACGGATTTTGGATGAAATGCGAGGCCTTCGCAAGGATATTCGTCGTTTGTCGTTTGTCGTTTGTCGTTTGAAAAGAAGCGTTGCAGCGCAACGCATACCGAAACCATTCACCATTCACCATTCACCATTCATCATTCCCAAGCGAAGCTTTTGCCTTCCGTTCCTCATTCCTCATTCCTCATTCCTCATTTCAGCATGGAGTTCCACTCCATGCTGATAGTCGGTGCCGGGGCGGCAGGGTTGGCGGCGGCGATCACGGCGGCCCGGCGGGGGGTCGAAGTGGTCGTGCTGGAGCAGAACGAACGCCCCGGTAAAAAGATCCTGGTCAGCGGAAACGGCCGCTGCAATATCGCCAACCGCCGTCCCGACCCTGCCCGCTTCCACAGCACCCGTCCCGAACGTGTCAAAGAGATCCTTCGGGGCTACGATGCGAAAAAGGTCCTTGATTTTCTCCACTCTGTCGGGATCGAAACGGAAGAGGAGGAGGAAGGCAAACTCTTTCCCATGGGGCGGCAGGCGGCCAGTGTCGTCAATCTTTTGACACGAGAGTGTCAACGGCTGGGAGTCGAGCTTGTCACCGGTTGCCAGGTCATGGAGATCCGGCGGGAAAAGGAGGGTTTTTCACTCAAGAGCTCTCAGGGGACCCATCGCTGCCGTCAGCTTCTCCTCACCACCGGTTCTCCCGCCGCTCCCCAATTGGGAGGCAGCAACGCAGGAATGCTTTTCGCCCAGAGCCTGGGCCACCGCCTGATTCCTCCCCGACCGGCCCTGGTCGCTCTGGAGAGCGACGCGTCCTGGCCAAAGCGGGCGTCAGGGGTGAAACTCCATGCCCGGGTCCGGCTCCTGGCCTCCGACAGCTTCGTAACGGAGCGGGAGGGGGATCTGCTCTTTACCGATTACGGCGTCAGCGGACTGGCGGTGCTGGATCTGAGCCGGGAAGCGAGTCTGCGACTGGCGGAATGGGAACCCTGCGAACTCTCCATCGATCTGATGCCGGGCTGGAGCAAAGAGCGCCTGAGCAAACTGCTGACGGAGCGGATCGATCCGGATCGTGATCTGCCCCTCGATCTCTGGCTGGAGGGGGTTTTGCACCGGAAACTGGTCCCGGTCATTCTGAAGATCACCGGCATTCGGATCGGAAGCGAAAAGCAGCTCAATCGCAAGATCATCCGCCAACTTCTCTATACGATCAAAAATCTGAAACTCCCTATCCGACAGACCCGGGATTTCCGATACGCCGAAGTGGCCACCGGCGGGATCAATCTGGCGGAGGTCGATCCTGAACGCATGGAGTCGCGAAAGGTTCCGGGGCTCTATTTTGCCGGGGAGATCCTGGATGTGGACGGCGACCGGGGCGGGTTCAATTTCCACTGGGCTTGGAGCACGGGAATAAGGGCAGGAATGTCAGTGAAGAGTGAAGAGTGAAGAGTGAAGAGTGAAGAGTGAAGAGTTTGACACACCTGACGGTTTCTGTCAAGTGCCGCGTCACCCCTCCGCCGCGGCTTTTTTGTCCCGGGCGGCCCGGCGGCGGGCGGCGGGGTCGAGGTGTTTTTTGCGGATACGGATGTTTTCGGGGGTGACTTCCACCAGCTCGTCATCCTCGATCCACTCCATCGCCTGCTCCAGGGTCAGCTTGCGGGGCGGGACCAGTTTGATGGCGTCGTCGGCTCCGGCGGAGCGCATGTTGGTCAGCTGCTTGCCCTTGAGAGGGTTGACCTCCAGGTCGCCGGGGCGGGCGCTTTCACCGATCACCATCCCGTTGTAGACCTTGGCCTGGGGCTCGATGAAGAGAATGCCTCTTGCCTGAAGGTTGTAGAGGCTGAAGGCCACCGCTTCGCCGTTGTCCATGGAGACCAGGGCTCCCTGGGTCCGGCTCTCGACGGTGCCGGTATAGGGGCGATACTCCAGGAAGGAGTGGTTCATCACCCCCTCCCCTTTGGTATCGGTGAGGAACTCGCTGCGGAAACCGATGAGCCCCCGGGCGGGGATCTCGAACTCGATGCGGACGGTACCGTCGGGCATCGGGGTCATGGAGGTCATTTCGGCTTTGCGCTTGCCCAGCTTTTCGATGACGGTCCCCTGGAACTCCTCGGGCACATCAATGACCAGATGCTCGAAGGGTTCCATCCGCACGCCGTTCTCCTCCTTGATGACCACTTCGGGACGGGCCATGAGGAACTCGAAGCCCTCCCGGCGCATGTTCTCCGCCAGGATCCCGATCTGTAGCTCGCCCCGTCCGGAGACTTTGAAGCTGGCGTCTCCCAGAGGCTCCATCCGCATGGCGATATTGGTCTCCATCTCCTTCTCCAGCCGCTCCCGGATCTTGTTGGAGGTGACA
>JALWZI010000135.1 GCA_027002755.1 Campylobacteraceae bacterium
CTGGCGAGCCTCTTCCTGGACGAAAAGGGGCGCGAAGAGCTGGCCGGGCGTTACCGCAGCGGGGAGTTCGGCTACGGCCACTTCAAAAAGGAGCTCAAAGAGCTGATCTGGGACCACTTCGCCGAAGCGCGGCAGAAGCGGGCCTACTATCTGGAGCATCCCGAAGAGGTCTTCGCCATCCTCGAGACGGGCGCCGCCAGGGCACGGGCCATCGCCGAAGAGAAGATCGCCGTGGTCCGGGATGCCGTGGGGATCCTCTGATCCGAAGGAATCATCGTTGAAAGATCTCAAAGTCGTCTTCCGTCGCCTGGTCCTCCCCTACTGGAAAGACTACATCCCCTACTTCGCCCTGGCGATCTTCGGCACGGTCCTCTCCGCCGCCGGAGCCTCCGCCTCCGCCTATCTGGTCAAACCGGTCCTCGACAAGATCTTCATCGCCAAGGATGTCCAGGCGCTCCATCTGCTCCCCTACGCCATCATCCTCGTCTATGCCATGAAGGGGGTGGGAAAATATATCCAGGTCTACTACTCGGCCCTCATCGGCCAGGACATCATCCGCCGGGTCCGCAACCGGATGCTCGAAACGCTTCTTTCACTGGATCTGAGCTTTTTCCACCGTTTCCGCTCCGGCGAACTCATCAGCCGCAATATCAACGACGTGGGGCAGATCCGAAGCATCGTCTCGACTCTGCTGCCGGAACTGGCCCGTCAGGTCCTGATCTCTCTGGGACTCCTGGGGGTCGTGATCTACCAGAGTCCCAAACTCGCCTTCATCGCCCTGGTGGGAATGCCCCTGGTCGTCCTGCCCCTCAGGATCATCGCCAAAAAACTCAAAAAGCTCTCCCACCGTTCCCAGGAAAAGACCTCGGACATCACCTCCCGCCTCACGGAGATCTTCAACAATATCGAAGTGATCAAAGCCCGCAACGCCGAACAGTACGAGCACGAAAAGTTCGCCAGGGAGAATATGGAGTATTTCCGTCTCAACATGAAAACGGTCAAGACCTCCCAGCTCACCGATCCTCTGATGGAGACCATCGGCGCCGCCGGAGCCGCTCTGGTGATCATCGTGGGGGGGCATCAGGTGATCAACGATCAGATGACCGTGGGGAGTTTCTTCTCTTTCCTGACGGCACTCTTCATGCTCTATACGCCGATCAAACGGATCACCTCCATCTACAATCAGCTCCAAAACGCCGTCGCCGCCAGTGAGCGGATCCTTTTCCTGCTGGATCAGAAGCCCTCCATCACCGCCCAGGGCGATACGAAAGTGGGAGAGGCCAACGAACTGGTCTTCGACCGGGTCACTCTGAAGTACGACGACAAAGAGGCTCTCAAAGGGATCAGCTTCCGGGTAAAAAAAGGAGAGAAGCTGGCCTTGGTAGGCGACAGCGGCGGCGGAAAAAGCTCCATCGTCAACCTCATCGTCCGCTTCTTCGATCCCACCGGCGGAGAGATCCGTCTGGACGGGATCCCGCTGCAGAACTACGATCTGGCCAGTCTGCGCGAAGCCATCTCCATCGTCACCCAGCGGGTCTATATCTTCAACGACACCGTCGCCGCCAACGTCGCCTACGGCAAAACGATCGACGAAGAGCGGGTGGTCCGGGCCCTCAAGGAAGCCAACGCCTGGGAGTTCGTCCAGGAGATGGGCGGCATCCACGCCCGACTCAACGAACACGGGGCCAACCTCTCCGGCGGACAGCGGCAGCGCATCGCCATCGCCCGGGCCCTCTATACCGATCCCAGGATCGTCATCTTCGACGAAGCCACCAGCGCCCTGGACACCCAGAGCGAACGGCGGATCGTCGAAGCGGTGGAGCGGATCTCCAAAGAGCGGATCACCATCATCATCGCCCACCGCCTCAGCACCGTGGAACATGCCGACCGGATCGCCGTTCTCAAAGAGGGGCGGATCCTCTGCCTCGACCGCCCCGAGGTCCTCAAAAAGGAGTGCGCCGAATATCGCAAACTGACGGGAGAGATGCAGAGTGACGAGCACTGATCTGGAGCAGGCAGCCCGGGAGGCCGCCCAGACCCGACCCAACAAGGAGGTATTCGCTTTTGAACACGGGGGAAAGCGCTACTGGCTCAAACGGGGCCGGAGCACCGGATCCAACCTCCTTCACCATGCCGCCTGGCAACTCAGCGGTTTTTCGCTCCTGACGCCGGTCAAACGGCAGGCACCCCGCGCCACGCTGCAGCACGAGTCCCGGAAACTTCGGCGACTCAGGGAAAAAGGGATCCCTGTCCCGCAGGTCCATCTCGTCACCGATGACTTTTTCGTCATGGAGGATACAGGACAGAGCTTCCGCTCCGCGATCCGAAAAGGCATCCTGGAGAGTTCGGAGCAGACCTATGCACTGCTCTTTCGTCATCTGGGGCTGCTCCACCGATCCGGAGAGTACCACGGAGGTTCCCAGATCCGCAATTTCACCTACCGGGAGGGCCGCGTCTCTCTCATAGATTTCGAAGAGAACTTTTCCGAGACAATTCCCCTGGAGACCTTACAGTTCCGGGATCTCTTTCTGCTCCTTTTCTCCCTGGCCAAAGACCGTCATCCCCTCGACTATGCCGCTATGACGGAGCTCTACAGCGATACGAGCGGCAACGCGTGGGCCCGGGAACGCCTCCGTCAATTTGCCGGCAAAGCCGCCCCGATCGAAAAGATCATCGCCTTTCCTCCGCTTTGGAGGCTCCTGGACAAAGATACCAAAGCGCTCTATCGGCTGATCGGCGAACTCAAAAAGCTCTAACCTGAAATTGAGTGCTCTGAAAAACCGAAACGATCTCTCTGCGTCATCCCAAACTTGATTCGGGATCCACGGCACCATGGGTATTCCAAGCCCTGGATTCCGGATCAAGCCCGGAATGACGAAAGTTTTTTCAGACCCTTCACCCCCGCAGACTCTCGAAGAGCCGATGGAGGATCTCCGCATCGCTCCCCAATCGGCGGCGCACTCCCTCCACCGACACCAGGGCCGCCACAGGGCGGAAACGGCGGTAGAGAGCGGCAAGCTCCCCGGCAAAATCCCGGTTGCCGCTTCGTTCCATATAGTCTGCCAGCAGTGCAGGGTAGTCGGTCTCATGCTTCTGGCGGATGAGCGAATAGAGCAGCAGAAAGAGATCCCGGAACTGCAGTGCCTTCAGATCCGCCCCCTCTTCGAAACTCTCTTCGAAATCGATCACCGAAACATTCTGCTCACTATCCACGGTGAAATTGCGGATCTGGGAGGCGCCGTGGTACTCGCCGTGGCGGTGCAGTGCCGACAGCGCCTCCACGACTCCCGACAGCCACCGGTCCCCGGTCACACGATCGGCCCGCTTCAGTCGGCCCGAGAGTCCCTCTCCGGTATCCCGCATGGCGAAGCAGCCTTCTCCGCTCCAGATCACCTCGGGGACAGGAAGGCCCAGGAGATGGAGACGGCGCAGCTTCTGCGCTTCGAAGGCCGCCGCCTCTTCGGCCGTTTTCCGCTCCACCGGCCGAAGAAAGGGCAGACCCGTCAAACGGTACCCCAGCGCATGGACCCGCTTCGATCCGGTAGGGCGCCCCTTTTTTATCCAATAGCGCTCTCCTGCGTGTTCAACGGAGAAGATCTCTTTCTCAGGTTGGGCGCGCAACGCCTCCCCGATCCACTCAGGCCGGTTGGTGCTCACCCAGCATCTCCCACATCTTTTCCTCGGGGAGGAGTTCCACCCCCAGGGCTTTGGCCTTGTCGTATTTGCTGCCGGGATCCTCACCGTAGATCACATAGTCGGTTTTTCGGGAGACGCTGCCGGTAACATGGGCTCCCAGATGCTCCAGCATCTCTTTGATCTCGGGGCGGGGCCTGCTCATGGTGCCGGTGAGCACCACGGTCTTGCCGCTGAAGGGGGAGTGGACCTCCTCTTCCTTTTGAGGCGCTGTCGGGCGGATGATCTCCATCAGCCGGTGCACCTTCTCTTCGTTGACCCGCATGAATTCCAGGAAGCTGTTGGCCATCTCCTCCCCGAAACCTTCGATCGCCAGCAGGGCCTCTTTGTCCGCATGGACAAAGTCGAGGCCGAAGGTTTCACAGATCTTCTTGCTGGCCACCTCTCCGATATGCTCGATCCCCAGCGCGTTGACGAAGCGCCAGCACTCCCTTCCTTTGCTCGCCTCGATGGCCTTCAGAAGATTTTGGGCCTTCTTCTCCTTGAATCCCTCGAGTTTGAGCAGATCCTCCATCGTCAGATGGTAGAGATCCTCTACGTCCTTCACCAGCCCCGCCTCATAGAGCTGCTGGACGATCTTCTCGCCCAGGCCATCGATGTTCATGCACCCTTTGGAGGCGAAGTAGATGATGGAGTTGACCACCCGGGCGGGGCAGGAGAGGTTCTGGCATTTGACCAGGGGCCCTTCGTCGAGCACCTCGCTGCCGCAGACGGGGCAACGGGTGGGGCGTTCGATGGGCTTTTCGTTGCCGGTGCGGTACTCTTTGAGTACCTTGATGATCTTGGGGATCACATCGCCGCTGCGGATCAGGGTCACCATATCCCCGATGCGGATATCGAGTTTGGCGATGTAGTCGTAGTTGTTGAGCGTCGCCCGCTCCACGATCACCCCCTCTACCTCCACCGGTTCCAGGACCGCGACAGGGGTGATGACGCCGGTGCGCCCCACCTGGGGGATCACATCCAGCAGCCGGGTCTGCTTCTCAACGGCGGGGAATTTGTAGGCGACCATCCAGCGGGGGTATTTGACGGTATAGCCCAGCTTCTCCTGCAGGGCGATCCGATCGACCTTGACCACCATCCCGTCGAGCATCACGGGAAGCTCCTTGCGCATTTTGCCCAGCTTCTCGTAGATCGCCTCGATCTCTTTGGGAGTGTGACAGACCTCCCGCAGCGGCGGTTTGCGGAATCCCAGATCGTAGATATACCCCATCAGATCACTGAGATACTCGTAGTTCAGATCGTTGACCCCAACCCCCCAGGGCTGAAAAAGAAGATTGCGCTTGGCGGTGATCGAGGGGTCGAGCTGACGCAGGCTCCCGGCGGCGGCGTTGCGGGGGTTGGCGAAAGGCGCTTCCCCCCGATCGACCCGTTCCTTGTTGAGACGATCGAACTCCTCCAGGGTCATCAGTACCTCTCCCCGGATCTCGATGAGCCCTTTGTGGTCGATATCCAGAGGGATGGAGCGGATCGTTCTGGCATTGGCGGTCACCTCTTCACCTTCGACACCGTCGCCCCGGGTGATGGCCTCTTTGAGCAGGCCGTTCTCATAGATCAGGTTCAGACTGGCTCCGTCGAATTTGGGCTCGACATAGTAGCGCTCTCCCGGATACTGCCGGTCGATCCGCTGAAACCACTCCTCGAACTCGGCGGCGTTGAAGACATCCTCCATACTCCACATCCGGCTCAGATGCTTCGCCTTGCGGAACCCCTCTTTGATGGGCGCGCCGACCCGCTGGGTGGGAGAGGTGGGATCGATCTCGTCGGGGTGAGCCTTTTCGTAGGCCTCAACCTCCCGGTAGAGCTGGTCGTAGACCTCGTCGGTCACTTCCGGGTTGTCCTCGATGTAGTAGGCATAGGCCCACCGTTTGAGTTTTTCCACCGCCTCTTCATAGGCTTTATGGCTATCGATCATCGGCAATCACTCCCTATGGTTTGGGATATTATATCCCAAGGGACCCGTTTTGCACATTCTCTACAGAGAGTCTCTGATATAATCGTTCCAACTCTTCATCGGAGATACGCAATGAAACGCCTGGTACTGTTCCTGCTCCTGCTGCTGCCTCTCTCCCTCTTCGCCAAGATGGAATTTTCCGATCCCAAACCCAGCTTCGACCATCCCCGCAAGTGGGTCGTCCCGGTCAAGACCGACGACATCCACGTGGTCAACCACATCATCGGCGGGATCAACAACGTCCTGAATGAATACCCCCCGGAGAGCCTGCAGGTGGCCATGGTCTTCTACAGCTCCGGGATGCGGGTGATCCGCAAGGATTACGACGCCAAGACCC
>JALWZI010000136.1 GCA_027002755.1 Campylobacteraceae bacterium
GATATCTACAACCTGGGCCTGATCTACGACGTCAAGTGTGAAAAGGATCCCGAGACCCGGCTCAACCGTTGCAAAGTGGTTATGACCCTCACCTCCGCTACCTGCTCCATGTCGGAGATTCTGGTCGACCTGGTCCGCTCCATCCCCTCCCGGGTGGAGGATCATTCTATCGAAGAGGTGGATGTGGAGCTGGTCTTCGATCCCCCCTGGGACCAGTCGAAGATGAGCGACGAAGCGAAACTGCAGCTGGGGTTGCTTTGAGTGTCGTTTGTCGTTTGAACGGGGCTTCGCCCCTCTTTGTCGTTTGAGTTACGTCGCAAGTCGCAAGTCGTAAACTTTTGGGCATGGGGCATGGGAGGCAGGACTTCAGTCCTGCATAGCGGGAATGAATTCCCGCCTCCATAAAGTCGCGTTGCAAAGTGACGCCCCGAAATTCCTCACTCCTCCGGAAGTGCGAATTCATTCGCGCCCGAAGCTTCGGCAGCTTGGGCGTATCGTTTCGGCATCCGGTTGGCCGGGAATGAATTCCCGGTTCCGAAAAGCGACGCCATCAAAAACCCCGTTTTTACCAACATTTGAGTAAAATATATACATCAATCCACCTATCCGAAGGGATCGACGTTATGAGTAACTATATGCTCTTTTCCGGGACCGCCAACCCTCAGCTGAGCCAGGCGATCGCCGACTATCTGGAGATGCCGCTCTCCGGTGCCACCATCAACCGCTTCTCTGATGGAGAGATCAACTGCCAGATCGCCGAAAGCGTCCGGGGCAAGGATGTCTTCATCATTCAGCCCACCTGCGCCCCGGCCAATGCCAACCTGATGGAACTGTTGATCATGACCGATGCACTGAAACGCTCTTCGGCCAAATCGATCACGGCAGTGGTTCCGTATTACGGTTATTCCCGACAGGACCGCAAAGCGGCCCCGAGGGTCCCCATCTCCGCCAAGCTGGTAGCGGACATGATGGAGACCGCCGGGATTACCCGGGTGGTCACCGTGGACCTGCATGCTTCCCAGATCCAGGGCTTTTTCAACATTCCTGTCGACAACCTCTACGGAGCGATCCTCTTCATCGACTACATCAAATCCAAGAACTTCGCCAATCCGGTGATCGCCTCTCCCGACATCGGCGGGGTCGCCCGGGCACGCTATTTCGCCAGCCGCCTCGGTCTCGATATGGTCATCGTGGACAAGCGGCGGGAGCGGGCCAATGTAGCGGAGGTGATGAACGTCATCGGCGATGTGGAAGGCAAAGATGTGATCCTCATCGATGACATGGTCGATACCGCCGGTACCATGGTCAAAGGGGCCGCCGCACTCAAAGAGCTGGGAGCCAACAGCGTCATGGCCTGTTGTACCCATCCGGTCCTCTCCGGTCCCGCCATCGAGCGGATCCGTGAGGGAGCCCTGGATGAGCTGGTGGTCTCCGACACGATCCCCATCGCCGAAGAGTGCGCCAAGATCAAAGTCCTCTCCACCGCCAATATGCTGGGCGAAGTGATCCGCCGCGTCCAGAACAACGAAAGCGTCAATTCACTCTTCGTGACCGGCTGATTTTCCGGTGTCCACCGGACAGCACCGGCGAACCTTTGATCCTTCCTGAGCGTCGTAACGCCGTATTCGGCGAGTGCAAAAAGTTACAAAACTGTGTATTTGTCTATATTTTTGCCGCTTTCGACTGAAATCCTGCCAAAAAACGTCTCATATTTGTTATGATAGATATAAGGTGTTTTCTGCCCGCAAAAAAGAGAAAGAATGGGATAGCACGGTGCAAATAAAACTCTATCAGTACAGCGATGAGTGGAACGAGCCTTTTGATCCTGCCCTGGACAGTGAGAATACACTGTTGCTGATCTTCGGTGGGATGGGTCGGGATCCCCGGCTCGATTCGGCGGTCGAAGAGGTATGCGGTGCCTATCCCCGTGCGGTATTGGCAGGTTGTTCGAGTGCGGGTGAGATCTGTGACGGTGAGCTCTATGAACACGCTCTGGTCGTCGCTGTGATCCGTCTGGAGAAAAGCCGGATGCGAAAAGTGCAACTCCCCATCACTTCGGCCGACGATTCGGAAAAGGTGGGTGAGATGTTGGCCCGTGAACTGCTGGAGGAGGATCTGAAAGGGATCTTCATCATCAGCGAGGGATTGACGATCAACGGGACGGAGCTGACCCAGGGGATCAACGCCCAACTGCCGGAAGGGGTGGTCGTCTCGGGAGGACTGGCCGCCGATGACGACCGTTTCGAGAGGACCTATGTGCTGGATGAGGGATGCCGCCCGCGCACAGGGATCGTCAGTGCTATCGGCTTCTACGGTGCGTCGCTTCATATGCGGGCCGGATATCGGGGAGGTTGGGACCGGTTTGGCGTGGAACGCAGGATCACCTCCTCCCGAAAGAACGTCCTCTATACTCTCAACGACGAGCCGGCGCTGGAGGTCTATAAACGCTATCTGGGAAAATATGCCGATGAATTGCCGGCCAGCGCCCTTCTTTTCCCTTTGGCGATCCGGGAATCCAAGGAGAAAGAGGCCAAGGTCCGAACGGTTCTCGCGGTGAACGAAGCGGAGCAGTCGATCACCTTCGCCGGTGAGATGCCCGAAGGGGGGTCTGCCTCTTTCATGAAAGCCAATTTCGACCGGATCATCGACGGCGCCTACGAGGCGGCGGAGAGTCTGATGGAAGCGGGGGAGGTCTCGGGAGAGCCCCTCTGCATCGCCGTCAGCTGCGTCGGACGCAGACTGCTGCTCAAACAGCGCACGGAAGAGGAACTGGAGGTGATCCTGGATGTGCTCCCCAAGGGAACGCGGCAGATAGGGTTCTACTCCTATGGAGAGATCTCGACCATGCACTCCGGAGAGTGCGATCTCCACAATCAGACCATGACACTGACACTGATCTGGGAAGAGTGAGATGCATCGGCTTCTGCAGAGGGTCCTGAAAAAGAACGGCCTGAACATCGAAGAGGTCCCGAGCCGAGAGAAATGGAGTGCGTTTCTCGAAAAGATGGACGAGATCTTCAACAGTAACGATGAAGACCGTTATCTGTTGGAACGTTCGCTCGAGATCTCTTCCCGGGAGATGGAAGAGCTTCTGGAGTCGTCCCGGGAGAGTTTTCAACAGCGGATCACCGCTCTGACGAAGGTCATTCCCGACCTGATCTTCTATGTGGATGAGGAGGGGAGATATCTCGATATCATCTCCCAGGGGCGGGAGGATATGCTTTTTCTCCCCAGAGAGGAGATCATCGGGCATACCATGCAGGAGATCTTCCCCCGGGAATACGCCTCCAAATTCATGGAAGCGACCCGCAAAGCGATCGAAACGAACCAGCTCACGGTCATTACCTATGACATGGCGGGAAAGTCGGGCAAACGTTTTTTCGAAGCCCGGATCATGCCGACGAATATCAAGGAGAACGGAAAGCGGACCTCCATCGCTATCGTCCGGGACATGACAGCCGAGAGAAAATCGATCGACTATCTCAACGTGATCAAAAAGATCTTCGAAGATGCGACCGAAGGGATCCTCATCGTCTCTGCCGAGAACCATTATATGGAGGTCAATGACGCCTTCTGTCGGATGCTCGGGATTTCAAGAGAAGAGCTCCCGGGAGGCAAACTGAGAGACTATGCGCATTTTTTCGACAAAGAGACGATGGATCGGATCGTCCGAATGATGGAGGAGAAGAACTTCTTCAACGGAGAAGTGAAGATCCACAAACCCGACGGTTCGGAACTGCTGGCCTGGCTCACCATCGATACGGTCTTCAGTGACAAAGGAGAAGAGGCCTACCGTGTCGCCATGCTCACCGATATCTCCGAACTTCAGAAGTCCCGGGAGCAGCTGCATTTCACCGCGACCCACGATGTGCTGACGAAACTGCCCAACCGGACCCTGCTTTTCCAGCACCTCGAAGAGGCGTTGGAACGCAGCCGGACCCGGGAGCATGGCGGAGCCCTGCTTTTCATCGATCTGGACAACTTCAAAGAGATCAACGATACCGTCGGGCACAGCGCAGGGGACCGGGTGCTGCTGGAGTGTGCCCGACGGATCCGTCAGAGCCTGCGGGAGGGGGATATCTTCGGACGCCTCGGCGGGGATGAGTTCCTGTTGATCATCGAAAATATCGAAAATATGGACGTACCCATGCATGTGGCCAAAAAGGTGATCGAGGAGCTCCATCGCCCTTTTCATGTCGGGAACGATGTCTTCGAACTGGGAGCGAGTATCGGCATCGCGCTTTTCCCGGAGGACAGCCGTGAAAAGGGGGAACTGATCCAGTACGCCGACATGGCGATGTACCGTGCCAAGGAGAAGGGTAAAAACCGCTTTATGTACTACTCCCGGGCACTTGACCAGGATGTCAAACGTCACTATATGATCGAGCGGACTTTGAAAGAGGCTCTCTCTACGGGGGGATTCCATCTGCAGTATCAGCCGCAGATCGATCTCGTCACGGGAGAGGTCGTGGCTTTCGAAGCTCTGCTGCGCATCCGCGATTCGGAGATGGGAGCCCTCTCGCCGGCTGAGTTCATTCCGGTGGCGGAGGAGAGCGACCTGATCGTCAGGATCGGCAAGTGGGTCTTCGGCGAAGTGTGCCGTCAGATTCTGCAGTGGAGAGAGGAGGGGATCACACCCCCTCTGATCGGGATCAATCTCTCCCGCCGGCAGCTGATGGACGAAGGGTTTTGTGATGAGATCCGGAAGACGGTCTCTCAGTACGGCCTCTCCCCTTCCTCGATCGAATTCGAGATCACCGAAACGACCTTCATGCACTCTCGAAAGACGGGATATCAGGTGATCACGGAGCTGCAGGAGATGGGATTCGGCCTCTCCATCGACGATTTCGGTACGGGCTACTCCTCTCTGGCCAATCTCAAACAGTTTACCGTGGACAAACTCAAGATCGACCGCTCCTTCGTCCGGGATATGATTACCAACGAATCGGACCGGGCGATCATCAAAGCCTCCATCGCTCTGGCCAAGGCCCTGGGCCTCGGCACGGTCGCCGAAGGGGTGGAGACCTCGGAACAGCTCCGCCTGCTCAAAGCGATGGAGTGTGACGAGATCCAGGGATTCTACTTCAGCCCGCCCATCAGTCCGGATGAGGTCGTCAAATTCCTCCCCTAAGTGACCGAAAAAGTGGGGTTGGGGAGAATCGTTCACAGGTTTTCGATAAAATATCTCTCCAAAGATTCTCTGCACCCCAAAAGGAGCGACCTTGGCCGCCAATGTGCCCCAGTCCCATATCAGAAATTTCTCCATTATCGCCCACATCGACCACGGCAAATCGACCCTGGCGGATCGGATCATTCAGGAGTGCGGTGCCGTCAGTGACCGGGAGATGAGCGCCCAGCTTATGGATACCATGGATATCGAAAAAGAGCGCGGGATCACCATCAAGGCTCAGTCGGTCCGTCTCGACTATGTCAAAGACGGCGAGCACTACGTCCTCAATCTTATCGACACCCCGGGCCACGTGGATTTCTCCTACGAGGTGAGCCGCTCTCTCGCCTCCTGCGAAGGGGCGCTGCTGGTGGTGGATGCCGCTCAGGGGGTCGAGGCTCAGACCATCGCCAATGTCTACATCGCCATCGAGAACGATCTGGAGTTGATCCCCGTCGTCAACAAGATCGACCTCCCCGCCGCCGATCCCGACCGGGTCCTGGCGGAGCTGGAGGAGGCGATCGGGATCGACGCCACCGAACATGCTCTGGTCTCCGCCAAGACCGGGCAGGGGGTCAAAGAGCTGATCGACATGATCGTGGAGAAGATCCCCGCTCCTGCCGGTGATGAGGAGGCTCCCGCCAAAGCCCTGATCTACGACAGCTGGTTCGACAACTACCTGGGAGCCCTGGCCCTGGTGAGGGTCTTCGACGGAAAGATCGAAAAGGGGCAGAAGATCCGGATCATGGGTACGGCCGAAGAACACCAGGTCCTGGATCTGATGTATCCCCATCCCATCAAGCCGA
>JALWZI010000137.1:0-2638 GCA_027002755.1 Campylobacteraceae bacterium
CGTGAGCCCGGATCACCCGATCCAGGGTCGTGGTCTTGCCCGTCCCCGGCGGGCCGTGGATCAAAAAGAGATCCTGCATCCCCAGGGAGCGCTCCACCACCTCCTGCTGCAGCGCATTGAGACCCTGGATCGGGGCCTGCTCCAGCCTCGGGGCGGGGCCGCACTCCGCCAGCCCCAGGAGGATATCCCGGATACGGCGGTAGGGACCCTCCAGATGGCGCATCCGCTCCAGGTTGCTCTCCATCCGCTTGAAGGTCACATCGTTGACGAAGAGATCGATCCGCACCTGCTCTTTGAGGGCCCAGCGGGGCGGCGACTGGGAGAAGGCCACCTCGATATGGTTGCGCCCCACCCCCATGACCGTGGCGCTCAGATCGCTTTTGAGGGGATCGCCCCGGCTAATCAGCACGATATCCCCGCTGCTGATCTCCGTCTCGATCCGGCGGTCCCGGCCGTAGCGCACCAGCTCCAGATCGAAAAGCCGCCCGGCTCTGCGCCCCTTGAGATCCAGGATCGCCCGGCCGAAGCTCTCCAGCTCCCGGCCGCTGAAACGGCGGATCTCCTCGATCCGGCTGCGGCGCTCCGCCTCCCGCTCCGCTTCGATGAGCCGCCGATACTCCTCGATATAGTCGGCGATCCGAAGGATCCGCCGTTTGCGCTCCTCATCGGGCAACATCTCGGGCGGGAGTTTGGGCACCAGCCCCCGCTTGAGCCGATAGAGCACGGTACCGTCGGCCTCCCAGACCCGGTCGATATTGCCCGGCTTGATCCCGTAACGGCGCAGGACCCGCTCCCGCTTTTCGGGAGGATGGTCCGCGGGAAGTAACAGCCACTGTGCCGCCGGTTTGGCCATAGGGGAATCCTTTTTTTCGTATTACGTATTACGTGTTAAGTGCTAGGTGCTAAGTGTTAAGATATGAGTTTCAAAAAGTAGGGAACTGCCTTACGGGGCTAAAGCCTCCGATTCCATTTAGAATACGAAAAATTCGTAATTCCTAGCACCTAGCACTTAGCACTTAACACTCCCTCAGGGGCGTATCTCGATAGGTGTCCCCGGATCCACCGCCTGCCAGATCTCGTCCATATCCCCGTTGCTCACGGCGATACAGCCGGCGGTCCAGTCGAAGCGCTGGCGGATGATCGAGAGCCAGCCCCACCAGTTGGGCTGTCCGTGGATCATGATCGCCCCGCCGGGGTTGATCCCTCTCTTTTGGGCTTGGGCCTTCTGCTCCGGGGTGGGGTAGTTGATATGGATCGCCCGATAGTAGCTGCTGTCGGGTTTCTTGAAATCCAGAGTGTAGTTCCCTTCAGGGGTTTTCTGGTCGTGCTCCCGCTCTTTGGGGCCGACGGGCTTCTTCCCCAGAGCGATATGGTACTCCCGGTAGGGCCGGCCGGCCCTCAGGAGATAGAGCTTCCGCTCCGATTTGACGATCAGGACCTTCTGGGCTTTGGGAATCTTCATCTTTTTCATCGGCTTTCCTGTCGTATCACCGTTGGCATCCAGGGCTTTCAGCGGAGAATTTCCCGCCGGACCCAGGATCGGCCAGAGCAGGAGGAGAAGCAGCAGCCAAACTCTCATCGGATGATATGCCCCACGAATTTGGAGAGGTTGTCGATGATCTCCCCTCCCCGGCGATACCCCAGGCCACAGGACTCGTAGGCGAAAAAGAGCCCCGCCTGGTAGCGACGCCCCTCGCTGTCGCTGGGCAGCTCCACATACTCCTGATAGACCATGGGATAGGCGCCGTACTCCCCCTGAAGATCGGTGACGACGGTCTGCCCGTCGCTCTCCAGGATCGCCACGTTGCCCCCCTCCCGGCCGAAGATCGGTTTGCGCACCTGCATTTTGCCCTGCAGCGGTTCGAAGGAGCTCTCCAGCAGCAGCGGATGATCGGGGTAGAGATCCCAGAGGATCTTGAGCATCCCCTTGCTCTGGAACATCAGGGTATAGGCGGGATTGAAGATGATCGCCTTCTGGTTGCGGACGATCTGTGTCAGCAGCATCGCCAGGTCCGGCTCCTCCAGGGCGATATCCTCCCAGGGGATGAGCTTGAACCAGAGCTCGTAGTTGACCCCGTCGAAAAAGATCCCCTCCTCGCCGTCGAACTCGATCTCGTCGATGTAGGCGAAGGAAGTAGCGAAACCCGCCTCCTCGGCGATATACTGTAGCAGCCGGACCGTATTCTCCTCCTCGGCATTGCCCCGGACCGAGGTGAAGAGAAAGCGCCATCCTTCGTAGCGTTCGGCGAAGGATTCCACGCTCGCCTCCAGGGTCACGATCCGCTTGAAGTTCTCCAGCAGGGCATCGTAGACGACGTTGAACTGGGCCGCTTCGTCCAGCCCGTTGCGTTTGAGGATCGCCCACTGGATGATGGCGGTCTCGAAGAGTGCCGTGGGGGTATCGGCATTGAACTCCAGGAGCTTGATGGGACGACCGTCGATCCCCCCGGCCAGATCGAAGCGGCCGTAGAGATGCCAGTGGACCTCGCTCTCCCAGCTCTCTTTGACCAGATCCACCAGATTGAAGGGGATCCCGATCTCGTGAAAGAGATTGTGCTCGACCACATGTTCTCCCGCCGCGACGAACATATCGTAGAGCTCGTTGCCCGCCTCGTAGTAGGCCTCCGCCTCTTTTTGG
>JALWZI010000137.1:2648-5899 GCA_027002755.1 Campylobacteraceae bacterium
GGGGTCTCGTCGCTGTCGGTGTGCCAGACGAAGCCCAGCTGTTCCAGGTAGGCGGTATCGAGGGGTTCGACCGGCAGGAGTCTGACCATCTCAGCCTCCGAAGAAGCCGCTGCGGCCGCTGCTTCCTCCCCGTGCCCCTCCGAAGAAGCCGCTGCGACGTGTCGAGGTGCGGCTGCGGGTCGAGGAGGATTTTTTGAAGCTGTTGACACTCCGGTTGTAGGCGGAAGGGGTTTTGTAGCCGGAGCGGCGGGTCTGCCGGTAGTTGGGGTTGTTGAAGAGTCTGCTGCCGATCCAGGATCCGATAATGGCGCCGGCGGCACTGGCCAGAATCGCCTCGCCCAAGCTCAAACCGCCCTGTTGGGCCACCTGAGCCCCCTGGGGGCTGGTCAGCGGGGAGGTGCCGTTGTCGATCTTCGCCGCCTCCTCTTTGACCAGGGCATCCATCTCCTCCCGGGTCAGAACCTTTTCGGTGCCGTCGAGTTTTTTGAGGATGATGCGCGTCTCTTTGGCCGGGAACTCCTCGGCGATCTTGTAGCGGCCCGGCTTGACCTCCTCGATGACGACGAAGGCGTTCTTCTCCTGGGTCTGCGCACTGCTCTGCTCCTGGGCGTCACGCTGCTGGCATCCGCCCAATCCCACGGCGAGCAGCGCTCCCAGTCCTACTCCGGTTCCGTAACGGGAGAGTTTCTTTATATATTTCATCCTGTCTGTCCTTGTCAATTCTGTAGTGATTTTGTCAATAGACCCTTACACACTCATCACAGGTTTCAAAAGGGTTTATTGAATCTTTGTCTTTGTAATGGTAGCGAAAAAAAGAGGGAGGAAAAGCAAAAAATTGCGGAAGGAAAGGGGGGAGAACCTTCCGTCAATGGGGGGAGATCAGTCCATCTGTTTGCGCAGGAAGGTGGGGACATCCAGGATGTCTTCGTCCAGAGTGTCGCCGCCGACCACTTTGCGGCCCCCGCCGTAGTTGTGGTAGGGGTTGTCACTGTTGGCGCCCTGGGAGCCGAGGAGGTCGGAGGCCTGCTGGACCTTCTCCGCCTGGGAGGGAGCCGGAACCGCCTCGGGCTCCTCGAAGCCGGTGGCGACGATGGTGATCTTGACCTGATCGATCTCCAGGTCGCTGTCGGTGGTGGTACCGAAGATGACGCTGGCATCCTCGTCGGCATGCTCCTCGATGATCTCCATCGCTTCGGAGATCTGCAGGATGGGATAGTCGGGGTGGATATGGAAATGGACCAGGACCCCTTTGGCGCCGTTGATGGAGACGTTGTCCAGCAGAGGGGAGTCGATGGCCGCTTTGGCGGCATCGTAGGCGGCGTTGGCCCCGGTGCTGCTGCCCGAACCCATCAGGGCCAGACCACGATGGCTCATGACGGTCTTGACGTCGGCGAAATCCAGATTGATGTCGTTGGGACCGTGGGAGAGGATGACGTTGGAGATCCCGGAGACCGCCTGGCAGAGGACATCGTCCACCAGCCGGAAGCTCTCTTTGATCCCCAGGTTCTTCTCGACGATGGAGAGGAGACGTTCGTTGGGAACGACGATGATGGAGTCGCTTTCACGCTTGAGCTCCTCCAGTCCGCTCTTGGCCAGTTTGAGGCGTTTGCGTCCCTCGAATTTGAAGGGGGTGGTGACGACGGAAACCGTCAGGGCGCCCACCTCTTTGGCCGCCTGGGCGATGATGGGAGCGGCGCCGGTCCCGGTCCCGCCGCCCAGTCCGGCGGAGATGAAGACGATATCGGCTCCGGCCAGGGTGTCCTTGATCTCGCTGAAGCTCTCCAGCGCCGCTTCACGGCCGATCTCGGGTTTCATCCCGGCGCCCAGCCCGCGGGTGGCGTTGGCCCCAAGCTGCAGCTTGATGGGAGCCAGAGAAGAGTCCAGAGCCTGGGCATCGGTGTTGGCCACGACCAGATCGATCCCCTTGACATTTTCGGAGATCATGTGGTTGATCATGTTGCCGCCGCCGCCGCCAACCCCGATCGCTTTGATCTTGGCCCCTTCGACGCTGGTCCCGGCTGCAGATGTGGTTTCGATCTCTATTTCGAAATTTTCCATAAGTTTCACTCCCCCTTTTTATGGTTTAGAACAGTTGTTTCGCCCAGTTGACGAATCGGCTGAAAGGATTCCCTTCACGCTTTTTGGAGATCGAGGCAAAAAGATCCCCCTCCCCCTCGAAACCGGCAGGCTGTTTCCGGCCTTCGGGCAGGTCGAGCCCCAGATCGATCTCTTCCCGCTCCGGACGCTGCGGCTGCTCCCGGGAAGTCTCGTCCCCTCCGATATCGGCGATATCGGTGACATTGGTCGTCTGGACATCCTTGTGATGCAGCAGGGTCTTGCTGTGATCGATCTCGTACTGGGTATGCTCCCCCGCCTGGTAGAGCAGCAGGCCCACCACGGTGGAGAAGGCGGGATCCTTGAGCTCGTCGTACATGCCGCCCAGCTCCCGCGGCAGTCCGATCCTCACCGGCATACCGTGGAAGATCGCCTGGGCCAGCTCCCGGATGCCCTTCAGTTTTGTCAACCCGCCGGTCAGAACGATCCCGGCGCCGATCTGCTCCCGCAGCGCACTCTTGTCCAGGGACTTGGAGAGGATCATCAACGCCTCTTCGACCCTCGCCAGGATGACACTGTGGACGATCTCCAGAGAGATGGTGTTGCGGTTCTCCGTGTCGCCGATCACCGGAAGTTCGATGGATTCGTTGGACTTCTCCAGGAGGTTCCCGTGGCGGATCTTCACCTTCTCCGCCGTCTCCAGCGGGGTATGCAACGCCATGGAGAGGTCGTTGGTGATGTGGTTGGAGCCGACCGCCAGGAAATCGTTGTAGCGGATGGAGTTGCCGATGTGGACGATCATGTTGCTGGTCTGGCCGCCCATGTCGATGACACAGACCCCCAGTTCCCGCTCGTCCTCTCCCATGACCGCCAGAGCCGAGGCGTAGCTGTTGAGGACGATCCCGCCGATCTCCAGGCCGGCGGAACGGACCGCTTTGGTCAGGTTGCTCAGGGCCGATTTCTGGGTGATGATGATGTTGACATCCACCTCCATCCGGCTGGCGTTCATTCCGTAGGGGTCCTCGATGAAATCCTGTTCGTCCACCTTGAAATTGTAGGGCAGGACATGAATCACTTCGAACTCGTTGGGGATGTTGGCATTGTAGAGCGCCGTATCCATCACCCGCTTGATCTCTTTGATGGTGATGTCCTGGTGGGGGATATTGACGATCCCGGTGGAGTTGAGGCTGCGGGCG
>JALWZI010000138.1 GCA_027002755.1 Campylobacteraceae bacterium
AGAAATCTGAAGGACTACCCGTAGGTAATTCGATGATTTATTTGCGTGCAGATTGCCTCGTATCGTTCTCCCCGAAGGGTGCGGCACTTTCGCCCATAGGCTGTGTTGGATTTTCTTGAATTCGCTTGGGCGAGTCCTGCAAAAATCCGCCTTGCCTATGAACGAAATTGCCGCATCAATGTTTGAGGTATATAATTGGTGCGGTAATATACTTTCCAAAAGAAAGAAGGAGCGCCAGTGAGCGGACCCGGTGGCGGAAAGAGGGTAGGGCTCTTCGTCCCCTGCTACATCGACGACTTCTATCCCAATGTGGCCCTGAGCACTCTGGAGCTGCTGGAAGCCCACGGCTTTGACGTGGAGTATCCTGAGCGGCAACGCTGCTGCGGTCAACCCTTTCTCAACAACGGAATGCGCCAAGAGGGGGCCGACTTTGCCCGTCATTTCGTCGAGACCTTCGAACCCTACGACTATGTAGTGGCGCCGGCAGGCAGCTGTATCGCCACGGTCCGCTATCGTTATGAGGGGCTGATCGACAGGTCACGGCTTGCCGCTTTCACTCCGAAACTCTTCGAACTCTGCGAATTTCTCCACGACGTCGTGGGAATCGAAAACCTTCAACTGAAGCACCCTTTCCCCCATCGGGTGGGACTCCACAACAGCTGCCATGCCCTGCGGGAGCTGGAGCTGGGGGCTCCCAGCGAGCTCAATATCCCCCACTTCTCCAAAATCAAAGCGGTCCTCTCCCAGGTCGAGGGAATCAGGATCGTCGATCCCTCCCGGGACGAATGCTGCGGCTTCGGGGGAACCTTCAGCCTCCAGGAGTGGGCGGTTTCGGCGGCCATGGGGCGCGATCGGATCGCCGACCATCGACAGCAGGGGGTGGAGATCATGACCGGGGTGGACCGCTCCTGCCTGATGCATATGGAGGGGCTGGCCCGACGGGACGGCACGCCGATGCGTTTTTTCCATGTGGCGGAGATCCTGGCGGGACGAACGGAGGAGAGCGATGGTTGATCACGCCCGGAACGCCGCCGAGTTTCTCCGGGATCCCCGGCGGGCGAGCTGGCACGACCGGGCGCTTTGGCATGTGCGCCAAAAGCGCGACGATGCCGTCAAAACCCTCCCCGAGTGGGAGGAGCTACGCAAAGCAGCCGAGGAGATCAAAGCCCACACCCTGGAGCATCTGGGCTACTATCTGGAGCGCTTCGAAGCGCAGGCTCAGGCCAACGGGATCGAGATCTTCTGGGCCGAGGATGCCAAGGAGCTGCAACAGATCGTGGGAGAGCTCCTGCAGGAACACGGCGCGAGCAAGGTGGTCAAGAGCAAATCGATGCTCACCGAAGAGTGCGGCCTCAACCCCTATCTGGAGTCCCTCGGTATCGCGGTGACCGATACCGACCTTGGGGAACGGATCGTCCAGCTGGCCAAGGACCGGCCCAGCCATATCGTCCTACCGGCGATCCATCTGAAAAAAGAGCAAGTCGCCGAGATCTTCGCCCGGGAGCTGGGAACCGATCCCGACGAGAGCGATCCCTTCCGCCTCACCCGGGCGGCCCGGAAGCATCTGCGGCAGAAATTCCTCGAAGCCGATGCCGCCGTCACCGGGGTCAACTTTGCCCTGGCCGAAGAGGGGGGTATCG
>JALWZI010000139.1 GCA_027002755.1 Campylobacteraceae bacterium
GGCCCAAGGTCCAGTCGGCACTGCTGGAGGCGATGGCGGAGCGGCAGGTGACCATCGGGGAGGAGAGTTTCCCGCTGCCCGATCCCTTCATGGTCCTGGCCACGGCCAATCCGGTGGATCAGGAGGGGACCTACGAGCTCCCCGAAGCCTCCCTGGACCGTTTCATGATGAAAGTGCGGGTGGGTTACAACGATTTCGAGGAGGAACTGACGATCATGGAGCGGGCCGCCGACGGAACTTTCGAGAGGGTGCGGCAGGTCCTGGACCCGGAAAGTTTCGCCCGGCAGAAGGAGCGGCTCAAGGCGATCCACCTGGATGAGGAGATCAAACGCTATATCCTCTCCATCATTACCGCGACACGGGATCCCGAGGCCTACGGTCTGGAGGAGCTGAAAGTCTTCATCGACTTCGGGGCCAGCCCGAGGGGAAGCATCGATCTCTACAAAGCCAGCCGGGCCCACGCCTGGCTCCGGGAACGGGATTTCGTCACTCCCGCGGACGTGGCGGCCATGGCCTATCCGGTCCTTCGGCATCGGATCGTCCTCAACTATCACGCCGTCGCGGCGGATCTGGATACCGACAGAGTGATCCGGAAAATCCTGGAGACGATCCCCGCCCCCTGATGAAGAAGCGACTGCAGGAGATTCTGCTGCGCACCCGGCGGCAACTGCTGCTGTGGCGCCGGGGGCAGCAGCCCAGCCCTTTCGCCGGCGAAGGACTCGATTTCCGGGAACTGCGCCCCTATACCCTGGACGACGATATCCGCCATCTCAATTGGAAGAGCATGGCCCGCAGCCGCCAGCCGATGGTGAACCTCTTCAACGAAAGCCGCCAGATCCATGTGGTGGCGGTCTATCTCAACAGCGGCGGCCTGGCGGTGGGCAGCCCCCGCAGCAAGAAGGATCAGGCGGTGGAGCTCATCACAACCCTCAGCTTCGCCGCCGTCGAGGGGGAGGATCCGGTCGGAGCGCTTTTTTTCGACGAGGAATTACGGGCCTGGCATCCTCCCGCATTGCGCCGAATCGAAGTGGACCGCAATTTTGAGGCGGCGACGGGGCTCGATCCCCTGGGTAGGCAGGTGGACTATAAGGTACTGACGGAGACGCTTCAGCACCGGCTCAAACGGCGATCGCTGATCTTTCTGATCGGAGATTTCATGGACCGGCCTGAGCTTGCCGCTTTGGCGGCCCGCCATGAACTGAGGTGCCTGGTACTGCGGGACCCTCTGGACGAGGATCTACCCGTCGGAGAGTTCCGGGTAGCGGATGCCCGAAGCGGCCGAAGTGAGCCCTGGGTGATCGACCGGGGGACGAGCCGCCGCTACCGGGAGCTGGTGCGCCGCCACGATGCGGAGCTGGCGGAGAGCTTCCGGCAGCACCGTATCGCCTGGGAGAAGATCTACACCCACGACGATGCCGTCAAAAAGCTCATCGACTTCACGAGGAGAGAGGCATGATCCATTTCGCCGCTCCCTGGGTCTTTGCGCTCCTGCCGCTTTACTGGTGGTGCGAGAGGCGCTGTTTCCCGGCCTTTCCGACGCTGCGGCTCTCCAATGCCCGGTTTCTGCGACAGGCCGCCGGAGGTCTGGGGAGCCGGGAGCGATGGATCCGCTGGACGATCGTCGTTTTGATGATCACAGC
>JALWZI010000140.1 GCA_027002755.1 Campylobacteraceae bacterium
GAGGAGGCCAAAGGGATGGACCTCAACGAATACATGATCCGGGTCCACGACGACTTCTCCATCAACGAAAAAGCGAGGGTCGAATGGCTGGGAACCATGCGCGAAGCTCTTGCCGACAAGGCACAGCATGTTCCCATTGAGCTGATTCGGGAGTTTTGGGACTATCTGGAACGATTCTCCAAACTCACCGTCAATACCTTCAGCGACGGCAGCCACTACTACGCCAGCTACACGCAGGCACTGGAAGAGAAATCCGCCAACTAAGCTCCCGAGCGAACCGAAAACCACCAACACAAAGCATAGAGCAGCCCCGTCGTCCGGGCGACGCTCTCATCTTCCATCAGACGTCGGGCGGCGGCAAGGTCCAGCTCCAGGACTTCGATCTGTTCTTCTCCGTCGATCCCGCCTCCCTGACCGACCCTCATCGACTCCTCCACCTCCGCATAGTAAAGGATCTGCCGGCTTCCGGCGAAGCCCACGGAGGTATAGAAGGAGTTGATCTTCTGCAGAGCGGAGGGATCGATCCGAAATCCGCACTCCTCCTCCACCTCCTCCGCAGCCACCTCTTCGGGGGAATGTCCCTCTTTGTCCAGCAGCCCGGCACAGAGTTCGACGGTCATTCCCTCCCGGTTGTGCCAATAGACCGCGGGACGGAACTGTCGGACCAGAACGAAACGCTCATGTTCCCGGTGCCAGATCAGAACCGCCACGCTGTCCCCGGTCCGAAGGATCTCCCAACTCTTCTCGACACCGTCCTGGGTGTAACGAGCGAGACTGGGGCGGATGAAGTTCCCCTCTTTCAGCGGTTCCAGGCGGAAATTTTCGATGGTATGCTGCATCAGATCCCTTTCAGTCGATTCGTTTCAACCCAATTGACTTATAGCAGGATGATCTTCGCCAGGCCCAGAAAGGCAAAGAACCCCACCACATCCGTCACGGTGGTCAGGAGGACCGATGAAGCCACCGCGGGGTCGACTCCCACCCGTTTGAGCCCCAGAGGGATGACGGCACCGAAAAGTCCGGCGAAGATCAGGTTGATGATCATCGCCAGCGCGATGACGACCCCCAGCTTCGGGTCATGGAACCACAATAGCGCGATTATCCCCATCACCAGGGCGAAGAGGAGCCCGTTAAAGAGTGAGACAAAGACTTCCCGAAGCACCGCCTCTTTCGCTTCGTTCCATCCGATCTCTCCCAAAGCCAGCTGCCGTACCATGACCGTCAGGGACTGGGTTCCGGCATTACCCCCCATGGAGGCAACGATGGGCATCAGCACCGCCAGAGCCACGTAGGCCTCGATGGTCTCGTCGAAGAGTCCGATCACCAGAGAAGCGAGGATCGCGGTCACCAGATTCACCCCGAGCCAGACAGCCCGTTTCCGGGTGATCACCCGGATATCCCGCTCCTCTTCGCTCTCCTCGTCGACCCCCGCCATTTTGTAAATCTGATCCGTCGCCCGCTCTTCGATCACATCCACGATATCGTCGTAGGTGATCCGTCCGATCAGGCGGCCCTTTTCGTCGGTCACCGGCAGAACGACCAGATCGTAGTCCTCGAAGAGTTTCACCACCGTATCCACGGGATCGGTCGCTTTGACCGAGGGGATCAGTTTATAGTGTTCGTTGAGGTAATCCCGAA
>JALWZI010000141.1 GCA_027002755.1 Campylobacteraceae bacterium
ACCACAAGCGATATCGACTGGAACTCGCATTGGAAACCCTCTCCTACACGGATACCCTCAGCGGTCTCAACAACCGACGCTATTTTATGGAAACCTTCCGAAAAATTCTCAGAGATAAACGGCAGCCTTTCAGCCTCCTTATCGCCGATATTGATCACTTCAAATCCATCAATGACCGCTATGGACATCCGGTGGGAGATCGTGTTATTCGAGCCTTTGCCCTGCTGTGTCGGCGGCTGCTCAGAGATTCCGATGTTCTGGCCCGGATCGGCGGTGAAGAGTTCGGAATCCTGTTACCCGAAACGAAAGTCGAAGAGGCCCTGATGATTGCCGAAAGGATCCGGAAGGAGGCGGAGAAGAGAGACGTCGTGCTGGAATCAGGGGAGGTAATCGCTTTCACCGTCAGTATCGGAGTGACCCAGGCAGATACAAAACGGGACAAGACCCAGCTGATCCGGGAATCCGATCGTGCTCTGTATCGGGCAAAACGTCTTGGCCGCAATCGAGTGATACTCTATTCGGAACGGGATGAAAGGTAAACTACCCCAAATGCACCATTACCATATAGACCGCGGTCCCACCGAAGATCGAAATAAGATAGTTGCCGAAGAGTCGATGCAGCAGCATCGTCACGGCGATCCCTCCCAGCTCTTTGAGCCCGTAGGGAGCGGCGGTAAAATCGACCGAGGCCAGCGTATAGAAAATCAGGATCGTCAAAATGATCGGCGGGAAATTCTCCTCGACGAAGACCACCGCCTGCGGCGGCCGACGGCGGGAAAAGAAGAGAAAGGGCGCTACCCGGGTCAGCAGGTTGGCCAGGGCCATCACCGCCACGGCCTCCCAGATCCAAGGCTCAGTCATGATCGGCCTCCTTTCGCTCCAGCCGCTCCCGCAGGGCGAACATTCCCAGCAACGCCAGGCCGATGGCGGTAATCAGCATCCGATCCCTGCTCACCAGCACCAGCGCGATCAGCGAAGCTCCGGCTCCGATAAAGAAGGGAAGCAGATCACGGTGTTTTCTGTACTGTTCCATCGCCAGGACCACGAAAAGCGCCGTCAGGGAAAAGTCGAGTCCCCGGGTATCGAAGCGGACCATCCCGCCGAAAAGCGCTCCCGCCAACGTCCCGCCGATCCAGTAGCTCTGATTCAGTGCGGCAAGGAAAAAGAGATACCAGCGCCGCTTAAGCTGCGGATTCTCCGGCAGTGTCGTCATCAGCGCATAGGTCTCGTCGGTCAGAGAGAAGATCAGATAGGGACGGAGCCTTCCCGCCTTTTTGAACTTTTTCAGCAGGGAAAGGCCATAGAAGGCCTGGCGGATATTGACAAAGATCGACGCCACGAAGATCTCCCACATTCCTGCCTTGGCCTGGAAAAACCCCAGCGCAAGAAACTGCAAAGCCCCGGCATAGATCACCACCGACATCACCACCGGAAGCACCCAGGGATACCCCTGAGAGGTCATCAGGAGACCGAAGGCGAAGCCCAGGACACTGTAACCCATCATCACCGGTATCGAGGCTCTGAAAGCGGCACGAAATTCCCGACGGTATTTCATCCTGTCCTTTTCTGTAGGAAGTTTTGAGTATCATATTAGCAAAATTCACCATAAAATGGAGCCTGAAAAATGAAACGGAATTTCGCCCCCCTCTTCCGCCTCTGGCACTGGACCATGGCCCTGGCCGTCCTGGGTCTCATCGGCACGGTCCTCCTGCGCAAGACCTTTTTGAGCAAAAGCGCCAACGCGGAGATCATCCGGCAGAAACTCGCCGGCTTCTCCATCACCGTCGATCCCGACCAGGCCGTCGCCGTCGCCAAAGCGATCCGGGCCCCTATGTGGGAGTGGCACTACATCCTGGCCGTGGTCCTGGGAGTGGCGATCCTGCTGCGGATCGTCGCCATGCTGCGGGGCGACGCCCAGATGCCTATCGTCAAGCTGGTGCAGAGTGAGGGGCTGATGGAGAAGTTCAAATCTCTGATCCATCTGCTGATCTGCCTCGCGATCCTCCTCATGGCCCTGACCGGGACCTTCTACTATTTTCACGACGCCCTGGGAATAGCCAAAGATTCCGCCAGATGGGCCAAAGAGCTGCACGAATCGCTTTTCGTTCCTCTGCTGATCCTCATCCTCCTGCATATCGGCGGGGTCATCCGCCACGAACTGACGACGAAAGAGTGTATCGTCTCCAAAATGATCCACGGAGAGTGAGTCCGTATGTGACACTCCTCCGCCGGTTTTCGATGAAAAAGGCCGTCGATACCCCTTCTTCAAAACCTTGTGATAGAATTGAAAGAAAAGGGAGTTGGCATGGCCGGCCATTGTGACCTCTCTATCTTTCATCCGGAAGATCCCTGGACCCTGGGGGTCGAGCTGGAGGTGCGCCTCATCGATGCGGAGACGATGAAACCGGCCAACCGTTCCCCCTACATCTTCGAACACCTCCCCGAAAGACTCCGCCCCCATGTCCACCAGGAGCTGCTCCAGTCCATGGTGGAGATCGTCACCCCGGTCTGCAGGACACCGGCGGAAGCCACCGATTTTATCATGAAAACCCTGGACGAACTGACCCGCATCGGTGCGGAGGAGAATATCGCGCTGGCGGCCCTGGCGACCCATCCCTTCGAACGCAAAGAGGACAATAAGCGTTTTGAGGATCCCCGGTACGAGGCCTTCGCCCGGGAACTCCAGGTGGTCCTGCGCAATTTCCTCATCAGCGGGTTGCATATCCATGTGGCCATGCCCAACGACGAAACCGCTGTCCGGGCCTACGATACCAGCATCACCTATCTTCCGATCTTTCTGGCCCTCTCGGCCAACTCCCCCTTTCACCTGGGGGAGGATACCGGCCTGCAATCCTATAGGAGCAAGATCTTCGAACGGCTCCCCAGGGCGGGGATTCCCGAGTATTTCGGCAGTTATCGGGAGTACTGCAGCCTGATGGAGCAGCTCTATACCACCGGAACGATCCAGAGCGCCAAGGATGTCTGGTGGGATGTACGGATCCATCAGGGCTTCGGCACGGTGGAGCTGCGGGTCTGCGATGCCTTCTACGATCGGGAGCGGCTGCGGCTGATCGCCACCTTCTACCAGGCCCTGCTGCACCACATTACCCAGTATCCCGTGGGACGGGTCTATACCCAGATCAGCAAACAGAACAAATGGAACGCCGTGCGCCACGGTATGAAGGCGAATTTCATCGAAGGGGACCGGGTTCTGCCCCTGCGGGAGAAGGCCCACGAACTGGTCAACGATCTGGAGCGCTCCGGCAGTTTCGAGGCCCTGGGAACGGCTGCAGAGGCCGAGGCGCTCCATAAACTGATTGAGCGGGAAACCATCGCCCGGAAACTGCGCCGGATCTACGAAGAGACCGGAGATTTCAAAGCGGTGATCCGCGAAGAGCTGATCGAATGAAAGTCGCAAGTCGCGGGCATGGCGGCTTTGCCGCCTCACGTCGAAAGTGAAAGTGCAGATTAACTGCGCTACCGGGCATCAACGCATACGAAGCACTTTCGACTGCATAAAATGGGATAAAATGAAGAGTTTGGAAAGCTCCGTCATTCCGAGCTTGACCCGGAATACAGGGCTTCAATACCTATCACACCGTGGATCCCGAATCAAGTTCGGGATGACGATGACAGAGAGACCGTTTCGGTTTTTCAGAGTACACAAATAGAAAAAAAGTAACACGTAACACATAGCACTCAACATAAAGAAAAAGGAGCACAATGACCCAGGGAGTGATCGCTGCCGGAGACCGGCTCACCGCCCGGGCGGGGGCCCGAATCCTCGAAGAGGGAGGCAACGCCTTCGACGCCGCCTGTGCCGCGATGCTGGCGGCTCCCCTGTGCGAGCCCATGCTCACCAGTCTGGGGGGCGGAGGGTTCATGTTGACCCATCGGCCCGGGGAAGATCCGCGGCTTTACGACTTTTTCGTGGATGTGCCGCCTAAGCGGGTGGAGGAGCCGGACTTTTTTCCCATCTATGTCGATTTCGGGACGGCGGTACAGGAGTTTCATATCGGGGCCGGTGCTACGGCGGTGCCGGGGATGATCGCCGGGATCGACCGGATCCACCGGGAGCTGGGACGGCTGCCCATGGAGCAGATCGTCGAGCCGGCGGTGGAGTATGCCAGAGAGGGGATCCGGCTGACGAGCCTGCAGGCGAGTTTCGTCAAACTGTTGGAGCCCATTCTCCGCTCCACCGAAGACTCCCGGGCTCTCTACGTCCCGGATGGAGAGCTCCTGGACGATTCCCGGCCCGTCACCAACCCCGACTACGCCGACTTTCTGGAAGCCTTTGCCCGGGAGGGGGCCGATCTCTTCTACCGGGGTGAGATCGCCGAGCGTCTCGACCGGCTCTACCGGGAACACGGAGGTCTGCTGCGGCGGGAGGATCTGGAGAACTACCGGGTAGAGGTCCGTCCACCCGTGACCTTCGACTACCGGGGATACCGCATCGCCACCAACCCGCCTCCCTCGGCGGGAGGTATCCTCATCGCCTTTACCCTGAAGATGCTGGAGAATTCCACGGCCGAGAGCTCCTACGGCCTGGAGTATGTCCGGGAGCTGATCGAAGCGATGGCGGTCACAGCGGAGTTTCGCCAAACCCATGTCGATCCCCATCTCCATGATGAAGGACTGCGGGAGATTCTGGAAAACGGCGAACTGCTTTCCCATTATCTGCTGAGCCTCCAGAGCCGCCTGAACCTCTGGGGCAATACCACCCACCTGAGCGTCATCGATGCCGAAGGCAACGCCGCGAGCGTCACCTCCACCAACGGCGAAGGGAGCGGCGTGGTCGCTCCCGGTACCGGGATCATGATGAACAATATGCTGGGAGAGGAGGATCTCAACCCCCACGGCTTCTTCCGCTGGCCCTCCGGAGTGCGCCTCCCTTCCATGATGGCGCCGACGATGGCCTTCGACCGTGACGGAGCCCCCGCACTCATCCTGGGCAGCGCCGGCTCCAACCGGATCCGCAGCGCCATCGTGGAGGTGACGGAGCGTTATCTGCGTTTCGGCAAGAGTATCCAGGCAGCGATCGACGCTCCCCGCATCCATTTCGAAAAGGGAGAGGTCTTCTGCGAACCCGGTTACGATCCCCTGATCCTCGAAGCGGTCCGGGAGCGTTATCCCCTCACCCTCTTCGACGAGCCGAGCCTCTTCTTCGGCGGGGTCAACGCCGTCACCGGGGATTTTCAGGGCGGATCCGACTCACGCCGCGGCGGCGCAGTGATCCGAGTGGAGGAACTAGGTGGCAACTCTCAAGAGTATTGAGTAAAATCATGACGATCGACTGAAGAGACGTCATTCCGGGCTTGACCCGGAATCCAGGGTTTGGAATATCCACTGTGCCGTGGATCCCGAATCAAGTTCGGGATGACGGAGTTGATTTGTTCATCATGTCGATAAACTCGCTTATTGATCATATTTTCTGATACCAAAGGAGCCTTTGTGCATCATTTCGCCCCCGAGATCCTCCTCATTACCATCCTGAGCCTAGTGGTCCTCTCCGACGCCCTGGCGGCACGGCTCCGGATCCCCTCGGTCTTTCTGCTGCTTCTGGGCTCCTTCGCCGTCTATACCTGGTTCCGGGTCGCGGTCCCCATCGATCTGAAGGAGCACTTCGATACGGTGATACTCTTCTGCATCCCTCTGATCTTCATGGGGGATGCCCTTCATCTGCATTTCGCCGATATCCGCAGACACGCCTGGGGGATCTTCTACCTGGCGGTGGTGGCCGTGGCCCTTTCGATCCTGGCGGGGGCAAGTCTGGCGGCTTTTGATCTCTTTCCCCAGATCACCCTGGGGGGCTATGTGGCGCTTTTCGCCATCAATATGGCCACCGATGCCGTCAGCGTCCAGTCGGTCCTCTCACGATTTGCCGGGGTGGATCACGACGTCAAGGTTCTCATCGAGGGAGAGTCTCTGGGCAACGATGCGACAGCGGTCATCGCCTTTTTCTTCATCGGACTTCCCTGGATGATGCAGGGGCAGATCGATGCCGGCGGCGCCGCACTCGACGCGGTTCGGGTCTTCGCCTTCAGTACGGCCGGCGGACTGGGACTCGGGTACGGATTCTATCTCCTGATGAAACTCTACTCCGACAAGCGGGGGGAGCTCTTCACCTTCGTGGTCGAAGCCTATGCCGCCTATCTGCTGGGGGAGCATTTCCACCTCAGCGGGATCCTCACCCTCATCGTAGCCATCGTCTCCACCAAAGCCTGGATCGATCGGGACATCGAAGCGGAGGAGCGTCAGCTCGAACGGAAAAAACGCAACTTCCTGCAGCGAATGAGACTTTCGGGCATCCTGGCGACGACCAGGGAGCGGCTGGAGTATATCTACGAGATGGCCAGCGAATTCGGGTATATCGCTGCGGTGGTGATCTTTTTCGTCCTGGCGGAGATGGTGGACCCGGCCAAACTCTGGGAGTACCGGCACGAAATTCTGATCATGTTCGGGGTCACCACCCTGATCCGCGCCCTCTCCATGGCCAAATTCGCCTGGTTCGGGGAGCGGCTCGACGCCATTCGGCCCGTCGGGTTCGAAGGGTGGTTCATCCTGACCTTTTCCGGGATGAAAGGGGCACTCTCGATCATCCTGGTCCATATGATCCCCGTCGACTATCCCTACCGGGAACTCTTCGAAACGGTCACCGTGGGCGTGGTGATCCTCTCCATCTTCGTCTACGGAACAGTGCTCTGGGCCTGGTTTACTTTCCGTCCCGAAGCGAAGATCAGGCTCTTCGAGAAGTCCTGATCACACTGTACCCCGCCGCCACTCGTAGAAGATCCAGATCAACAGCGCGATGCCGATTCCCAGATTGACCCAGCTGCCTCCATCTTCGAAGAGCTTCTCCAGCAGCCAGTAGAGTTTCCGTCCCATCGCGTCGGGTTCCTCCAGCATCCGGGCATGGGCCCAGGCGGCGATCTCCTTCCCCCGCCAGAAACCGAGGATCTCCGGCAGGATAAAAAAGAGCAGCACTCCCAGGATCCCCCAGAGATTGGGGGTCGGTTTGAGGGATCGGGCACTTTGGCGCAGGACCGGATTGGATGCGGTACGGCGGGCGGCCGCTTTGAGCCGTCGTTTCATCCTCGACCCTTGCCGAAACGGAAGATCATGAAAAGAAGGGCGATCAGCATATAGATCAGCCCGATATCCCGCAGGGTCTCCGGCTCGTGATCCCAGAGATAGGTCACCATCAGCCCTACCGTCCCGGCCATCAGCCCCAGCGACAGCAGGATGATCGGCCGGGAACTCCCGGTCTCCCGGTAGAGAACGAGATTGGCGATCCCCACGGCGATGGAGACCAGCAGGAAGGTCATGCTCGAGAAGGCCACGATACTCTCCAGTGCCCCGAAGAGCACGAAGATCCCCGAGAGGAGAAACATCAAGAGCAGTGAGTAGTAGGGGATCATTCGCCGGTTGCGCCGCGCCAGTACTGTCGGAAGGATCCCGTCCCTGGCGATGTCCGCCAACATCCGGCTGGCCCCGAAGAGCGTCCCGTTGATGGCACTGCTGGTGGCCAGGAGCGCCGCCAGAGAAGCCAGGACGAAGCCCCACTTGCCGAAGATCGGGCTGAGCGCCTCGGCGATGGCATACTCCCGGGCGGCCTGGATCTCGTCGTAGTCCAGGATCCCCATGACGGAGATCGCCAGGGTCACGTAGATCAGAGTCACGATAACGATCGAGAGATAGATGGAGAGCGGAGTGTTGCGTTCCGGATCCTCGGTCTCGACGATGGCGTTGGTGATGAGCTGAAATCCCTCGAAGGCCACAAAGACCAACGCACCGCTGAGCAGCACCGAGGTGGCCCCTTTGTCGAAAAGCGGCTTGAAGTGGGCCGGTTCGATGTAGAAGAGCCCGATGATCCCCAGGGTCATCATGATCGCCACTTTGAAGAGAACGATCAGATCCTCGCTGACCCCCGCCTCCCGGACACCCCCCAGATTGATCAGGACAAAAAGCGTCAGGATCCCGAAGGCCAGGAGGGTCCGTACGAGAAAATGGTCCGGATACCCCAGCATTGCCGCGCCGTAGGAGCCGAAGGTATAGGCGTAGAGCGCCAGGGTCCCGATGTAGCCGACGATGACGCTCCATCCCACCAGCGAAGCGATCCACCCCTGTCGCGGAAAGGCGTGTTTGAGATAGGTGTAGCTGGCCCCATCCTCCCGATAGGCCAGTGCCAGCCGGGCGTAGTTGTATCCGGCGAAGAGCGCGATCACTCCCCCCAGGACAAAGACCAACACCGTCGCATGGCCCGCGATGCCGTTGGCCAGTCCCATGACCGAGAAGATCCCTCCCCCGATCATGCTTCCGATACCGGTCGCGACCAGCTCTTTGAGTCCCAGTTTTTCCTTCATTCGCTCACTGAACTCTCTTCGTCAGGCATCGGTCACCAAGATCACCTCGCTCACTCCCGGGGCAGGTCGAAACAGACCAGGGTATCCACCGGGGCACTGAGGATCAGGGCTTTGGCTCCCTCACCCAGGACCGTCTCCGGATCCTCGGCCGCGATGACGAGCAGATCGCTTCCCTCGCTCTCCAGACGGTCCAGTACATCCCGTTCCACTCCGTGTTCACCCACTTCGAAGAGACCCTCCAGCCCCTCTTCCCGACAGAAATCCTCGAAATTCCGGCGGTGGGTCTGCAGGATGTCCGATTCCTGCTCTATCAGGATCTCGGGGGTCATGGCCCCCACCACGGGATCGATCCCGACATCGGCTACCGTCGGAAAGAACTGATAGTCCATATAGGCCCGCCAGGAGACCTGTGGTTCGGCCTTGCGGGCCAGATCAAGACAACGATGCCCCACACCGGCGACATCCAGGACGATCAGTCCACGGGAGGGAGAGTGAGAGCGCCCGGGAAGCAGTACATAGAGGGGACGCCGTGCCTTGCTCAGAAGCTCCGGCAGCTCGTCGTTGCGGTCGGCGACGATCAGAAGCGAGGACTCCCGTTGCGCTTCCAACGCTGCCTGATCCGGCAGATCGTTCTCCCGGACCAGCAGGGCCCACCCGTCGATCCCCCGGCTTCGCAGCAGCGACTCCAGATGCTCCCGGGCCACCTCCATGGTCGCCTCTCTGCCCTCATAGATCGGCAGCTCGAAAAGCCCCTCCTCTTTCACATAGAGCAGGGTCACGCCCGCTTCCAGGCACTCGGCCAGTTCACGGCACTTGTCGATCAGCTCCTCTGCCGCTTCCAGGCGGCTACAGACTCCAAGAATTCTCGTTTGCATCGGATTTCTCCTTTGTGATTCAGACACCGGGAAGCGGTGCCATCAGGTTGGCGATACCGCCGAACAACAGACCGAACAGCATGATGAAAATGTAGAGAATCAACATGGCCGGGATCGAGGCCAGCGCCAGCTTGACCATGAACCAGACCAGATCCCAGAAGGGAATATCGAGTCCCGAAACGACCACTCTCTCCTTCTCACTTTTCTCCATCGTAGCGCTCCTTTTCTATGGTCTCTTCCGTGGCACCCTGCACCCCTTTTTCCGCCATGATCCAGTGGAAGACCACCAGCTGGGCGAAAAAGGGAGTGAACATATTGATGATGGGAATGAAGTTGAGCAGCGAGGCAAAGAAGGCGATGCTCCAGATGACGAATCCGTGCCGTTTGAGCCGTTGGAACTCCTCCCGGGAGCAATAGAGCCGGCAGGTCCCCCGGAAAGTCGCATCCCGGTAGAGCCAGGCCCAGAGAAAGAGCTGGATCAAGACATTGACGATGGGGACCAGCAGGAGGGGAAAGAGGAGGACGGTCAGCAGCACGAACATCCCCGCATCCCTCAGTGCGATGAACCCATGCCCGGTCTTGATCTTCATCTCGTTGATCGAAATGTCAGGATAGTCGATCTCTCGCACCGTCTCGAGAAAATCCCTCCGGTAGAAGGAGAGGATCAGAAAGAGGCTGAGGATATAGAAACCGTAAAGGACGTAAAAGTTCAGCAGAACGGCACTCCCCTCCGCCACGGTCTGAAAAGGGAGCCAGACCAGCAGTCTGTCGGCAATGGCGCTTTTGAAGGTCCCCCAATTCGCCATGATGTACCAGGCCCATCCGGCGGCAAAAAGCAGCAGGGTGGTGAAAGAGTAGTAGTAATAGCCCCGCTTCATCTTTCGGAAAAAGATCGGAGCCAGGATCGCTGTGACAAAGGCGTAGGAGACCAGGACCGCCATCGCCCAGACCAGAAAGAGGATCAGCAATGCCCCGTTGGCCTTGACCACACTGAAGGGCACCCAGCTGATGACCCAGGTGGTCAGTCGCAACAACGGATCCCAGACAACCCAGCCGATCCCCGCCCAGATCAGCAGCATGGGCAATCCGGTGATCAGCACCTCCCGCAGAATGGGCCAGCGGACCAGATCCCTCAGACTTCTGAGAAAGATTCCGTGTGAAAGTGCCATCGTCTCAGTCTCCTTTCCCCTCATTGGACTCCTGTCGGCATTTGAGCTCTTCGGCCTGCATCCACTTCAGCCGTGTCAGGATGTGTTCGAGCTCCTCCTGATTCTCCCGACACTCCCGTTCCAGCTGCTCCTTCTTCTCCTGTACCTTGGCGATCTGCTTCTCCAGCGCCTCCGGATCCAGGGCGCACTTCCGAGCCAGCTCCGCTTCTCTTTCGAGTATCCATTCCGTCATCTTCTTGAAAAATTCCACCATCTCTATACTCCATCTTTTGTGATCTGAGCCTATTATACTCTCCTAAACAGACCAAAAGATAAACAGGTCCGTTTTTGAAAAATTTCCCGCGACATTGCTACCTGTGTAGCATAATTACTTAGTGATATGGACTAAACTTTCAGGGAAGAACAATCGAAACTACACCTACAAGGAGGTTCTACAATGAAAAAGGTTCTTCTCTCATCGGTTACCGCCGTGGCTCTGCTGAGCAGCGGACTCTGGGCAGCGGAGGCGAACAACGCACCCCAACCCAAAAAAGTGGTCAAGAGCAATGCCAGCAGCCAAAGTGTCTCGGCCAAAGCCGTCAACAACGCCAAAGCGGCTGCCAAAGCGCAGAAATCCGAGGTCAAGGTCGTCAAAGAGGCCGTGGATGCCGTCGCTCTGACCCAGGAGGTGCTCGTCGCTCTCGCTCAGAACAAAAAGGATGAAGCGCTGAAGAAACTGGAAAAGGCCATCGGCAAGCTGGAGGTGGTCATGAGCCATCCCAAAGCCCCGGCACTCATCCCGCTGGACGCATCGGTCGTCGTCAGTGAATTCGCCGGCACCGCCTACGATGCGGAAAACGCCGTCATCACCTCCATCGCCCTGCTGGAGAAAAAGCGGGTTCAGGATGCCCGGCTCATCGTCCAGACCCTCAAGGACGAGGTGGACCTGATCACGGTCAACATGCCCCTGGCCTCCTACCCCGCCGCACTGAAACTGGCGGCGAAATTCCTGCATGAGGGCAAAGTAGAGGAGGCGCGTAGAGTTCTGGCCACCGCTCTGAGTACCTTCGTCGAGGTAGATGTGGTCACTCCGCTGGGTATCGTCGAGGCCCAGGAGCTCATCGCCGCGGCCAGCCAGGTCGCCAAGACCGACAAACAGCTGGCCCTGGCCCATCTCGACGCGGCCAGAGCGGCTCTGAAAAAAGCGGAGGCTCTGGGATACACCAGCAGTTCCGATACCACCTACAAGATGCTCAACGAAGCCATCGACAAGATCCAGAAAGAGATCCGCGGCAAGAACGAAGCCGGAAAACTCTTCGAAGACCTGATCGCCAAACTCAAAGAGTTCAAGGATAAAGCGGTCAAGAGCTTCCGGAAATAAAAGGTGACGGGTCGGAAAGGCCCGTTTTTACGATATAGTATAAGTTCAAACTCAAAGGAGCCATCATGGCAATTCTCGGATACACCAAACTCGAAGCACTCTTTCGCAAAGCGGCCTCTCTCGATATCGACAAAGGCCATGCCAAAGAGATCACCGACATCATCGAAAAGAAACTGGTCGATCTGCTCATCGCCGGTGAGCGCAACGCCAACCTCAACGGCCGTGACGTGATCTGGGAGGGAGATCTCCCCATCACCAAAGGGATGCAGGAGACCATCATCGAGTTCAAAAAACTCGAAGAGACCATCGACCTGCAGGATGTTCTCAACTACCTGACCACCATCCCGCCTCTCAAATACCCTCTGGCGGCGGAGCTGGAGGCCAAGCTTCCCGAGATCACCGGCGCGATCCTGGTGGTCATGGCACGGATCATGAAGGAGATCGACGAGGAGAAGCGTCGGGTCAATCATGAGCTGATCGAAAAAGCCGCACGGATCATGGATCTGACCCTCTGATCCCGGCGGGTAAAACAATCAAGGAAACAGAATGCTCGACTTCAAACAACTAACACAAGACCCCGAGCTGCTGGAGAAGTTCAGCAAATACACCAAGATCTACGGGGTGATCTTCATCATTCTGGGACTGGTGGGGATCTTCTTTCCCGGACTGATGTCCATCACCACTGCCTTCTTCTTCGGATGGCTGCTGCTCTTCAGCGGCTTTCTGGTGGCGATGCAGACCTGGCAGTTCAACAAGAAGGACTGGATCGGCTGGCTCAAGGCCCTGCTCTTCACCGTCACCGGTGCTCTGATCCTCTTCAACCCGCTGCCGGGTGTCATCGCGCTGGGGATCATCTTCACGGCCTATTTCTTCGTGGATTCCTTCACCAATTTCGTCCTGGCTTTCAAACTGCGCCCGGCGGCCAACTGGTGGATCGCGTTGCTCAACAGCGTTCTCTCCCTGGCATTGGGGATCATCTTTTTCATGGCCATCGGCAATCCCCTCAAGACCCTCTGGCTGGTGGGACTGCTGGTGGGGATCAGCCTCTTCTTCGACGGTGTGATGCTTCTGAGCCTCTCGGGCGCCGCTAAAAAGACGAAGTAACCGAAGCGACCGGAGAATGAGTACTCCGGTTCGGTTGTTCCTGTCTTATTGATTACTCCCCTATTGTATTAATTCATTCTACCAAGTAAAATATAAGACAGTGATGTTATACTTTGGCAAATTGTGAGGAGAAGAGGCAGAAAATTTGCATAGGACTCAGATTTATATCGATGAAGATCTTTTTGAACTAATCAAATCTAGAGCCAGAAGAAAGAAATTAACCATCTCGGAATACATTCGCCGAACACTCCGTAAAAATATCAAAAGCGAACTTGAATTAAAAAAAAGTGGAATAGGTATCGACCGATTCGCTGGTATGTGGAAATCGGAATGATGCCCTTGAGTACAATAATATGATTCTTATTGATACTGATACACTAATCGAATTACTAGAAGGCAATAGCCAGGTATCCTGGACTATTGAAAATTTCCCTTCTGATCCTGCAATAATTTCTCTTACCCAAACGGAGCTTGTAACTTATGCATGTAATAATAAAAAACCCAACTCCAGAAAGCTTGATGAATTCTTATCATTGTTCGTAAAGATCTATCCATCAGTGAAGTCATGTGATCTGTCTTATCAACTAGCCAAACGATCATGTAAAAATGGCAATCTTTTAAAACAACTTTCTACTTCCATTATCGCATCCACTGCTATTATCAATAACATACCCCTCTACACTATATTTCCAGATTATTATCGCGGGATTTTAGGGCTGAGATTTTTTAAGGAGGGACAAGACAACTTAGAAGTTTGTTCCTAAAGATTTTCAACAGAAATTTGTAAAACTCTACACTCCTCTGTGATTGAATCAAAACTCACGCACTTTCAGATGTAGATAGTATGTTCTTTACGAAATAATCCTGAATTTGCGTAGTCCCATTTTAGCTTAATTTTGGAATAACTTTGTCCATTGATAGGAGATGGCCTCCTGGCAAATTCTTCTTGTAAGTGATGGACTCTGAAATGTTTGTCGTGGCCGACGCTATTCTCCAAGCCATCATGACCTTTCATCCATCAAAATAAATGATATTCTAAGATACCCCATATAATCGAATTGGCGTGCTTCCCAATAAACCAGACACGATCTCCATAATTTTGACCTAAACTTCCTAACAGTATCAATATAATGGTGTCTCATACCAGTTTTTACCTCCTAAACGTGATTAAACGTATGTATTCCCTGAGCATCTGATAGATTTAATATTATTTAATCATATATTAAGCTCTAGGGCTCTAGAATATATTCTAGGGTGATGTATATTCATATACATTATTTACCCTAATACACAAAATATTAGATAGGAGGAGTCATGGGACTCGATATTTCTCAGTTGACTAGTCAGGGAGCATCCCTGCTTGAGCAGTTTGTTCAGAAGAATGGATTGGAGGGGGCTGTTATTGCGACAGCAGAGGGTCTTGAAATGGCAAGTTATTTCAAGAGTGACAAAGATGCCGATATCATCGCGGCAGATATGGCCTCATTATTGGCTTCGACCAGTAGTGTTCTTGACAACACTACATCTGGGACACTCAGCGAAATGATCATTAACGCAAGTAATGGCGCAATTGCCATTAAAGATCTTGGTGAAGACATTGCCCTAGGTGTCTTGGCTCCTGCAGGATTCAAGATGGGAGGTTTGATCGTCGCACTGAAGCAATTCGTCAAAGAGCTTCAAGCAGTCTAAAATTTATGACAGCAATGCTTGCCTTACCGGCAAATAGCCGGGGAAGGCCAATTTGATGATTTTCTTTGTTGATTTTAGTTAAATTTTGATGAAGGAGAATAATTAAATGGGAGATTTGCAGATGGCAAAAGACCAATTGGCTCAAGCTATTGAAGAGATGAAAAGTGGAAGTATCGAACCCAAGGATTTCTATAAGAAACTTATGGGTGTACTGTCAAACCTGGATGTTACGAACGAAGATCTTCAAGGCGTTACTCCCCATCTTCTCGGGTTTGTAAACGGTCTGATAAAAAACATGAGTAAGTAAAATTGCTTTCATAAGCCCCCAATAAAGGGGGCGATGATGGCAAGAAGGATAATTTTCCCAGATTCTGTAAAAGTATTTGGTAAAATTATCTAATAAAAAAGGATTGTTCTGTCATGGGAGAGCTTGAAAGAATTTTAGATAATTTTTTGATAAATATGAATAATCAGAGTGGTTTATATGCTGTCTATGTTCTTGATATCAAAAATAAAAATAGTGCAATTAAAGTTATAAATTCAAAGAATTTCAGTAACAATAGAGTATACGATACACTTAAGCAAGTTCTGGGTTTGATAAAAACAAATGACTTCGAACGATTGGTCATTGAAAACAGTGAACGATATTTTATAAAAAGAATATCTGAAAATATTTTCTTGTTGGTTGTTGGAGATAAAAAGGAACCACTAGGGAGAACTTTTGCTATAGCATCAAGCTTGAAATTATCATAAGTGGGATAAGATATGAAGGATAGAATTGAAGTATACGAAACCTCATATAATATATACACTGATAAGACAGGCAAAGGTAATGAAGTTATCAATGTAGTGTATAAAGAGAACGATAACCAGTGCGATATCATTTCTTTTTATAAAATACAATTAGATGAAGCAGGAGAAATAGCCATGAGACTATCAAAATTACATAATAATGTGATAGTTAAACTTCTAAAAGCATTAAGAAAAGATAAAAACAACCCTGACATAGAAAGCGTCTCAGAAAGCCTTGGAATAGATCTGAAGGATAGAGAGTCTTCATTAAATGAAAACAATAATATTACAGAAAGTAAAATTTTAAAATACTGGAATAAGTACTGTACTGAGAATCTTCCAGAAAGTTTTCTTGCTTGTCTAGTATTATATGATGGAAAATTAAACACTTTTGCAAAAGATGAAACATGCAAAAGTGAAATTACTACACTAGACCAAATTGATAAGTTCATAAAAGAAAAGAAATTGAACATAGAAAACCTAATAGGAACTCCTAAAGATGTTATCACTTATGACAAAAAATTTAATTATTTCTATGCACCTTTATCTGACAAAATTTCCATAGCATCAATATCAAATACAGGTCCCATTGGCATTCAACTAAAAGAATTTGATAGACTAAAAAATAAGCTGTCACTTGAAGAGGTCTTATGATGAGTGTACTCCCCGATATAGAGTATGTCCAATCAAAAAGAAATGATCTAATTGAAATATTGAAAAAGATTGTTTCAAAAATTGAAGATAAGATCCATATCGATCACTCTGTATTTGCTACAAATTTCTGTAATGAATCAGAAATAGTATGTTTAGAATTTGAAAGTGATAATGGAACTAAAACTACATATTCAAAATACAGTCTCCTTGGGAGTTCAATCATTGAATCAAGATCTATTCTAGTGCAGAATATCAAAGAAAATTTACTATACCATCCTTCGATCGACAACCCTTTTCATTACGATATGAAATCTATGCTTGTTGTACCATGTAGTCTTAAAGATACTGATTCTATTTTCGGCATCTTGTTGCTTTACAGAAACAAAGATCATTTCAACAGCAATGAAATGAAGATTGTAGAGTCTTTAATTAAAAAATTCACTTTAAAAAATAACGACAAATTAGAAAAAATTGTTTCTCCTTTTTCAAAATGTATACAGAGAAAACTCATAGAACCAAATAATTACACATCCAAGGTAAGTGCAGAGCATCTTCGAGAATTTTTCTCATCAGTTATTCACGATATTCGCACACCGATGAATGCAGTCATTGGTTTTTTAGAGTTGATCAGAGAAGATGTCACAGATACAGAAAGAGAATATGCCGATGCTGCTTTGAAAAGTGCAGAAATGGTTACTGCACTTGTTAGCGATGTCCTGGATTTCAACAAAATAGTCTCTGGCAATTTGGCTATAGATCTTCACTACTTTTCTTTACCTGAGGAACTCGAAAGTAGTTCAAGGCTTTTCTATCATACAGCACGCAAGAAAAAAATAGATTTGATAAGCTACTTTGACCCAGATATCCCTTATGCAATAAAATCAGATCCCTTCCGAATCAAGCAAATTGTCAATAATCTTCTTAGCAATGCCATAAAATTTACCGGTATTGGAGGTGAGGTAGATTTGGAAGTGTTTTATGAGAAAGAAGAAGATAAACTCATTATTAATGTTAAAGACAATGGTATAGGAATCAATCAAAATTCCCTAAAAACAATTTTCGAGCCTTTTAAACAAGCTGATTCCAAAACATCCTCAAAATATGGGGGCACAGGACTTGGCCTAAGTATATCAAAAAAACTTGCTGATATGCTTGGTGGTAATCTAACGGTAATCAGTAAGGCCGGTGAAGGCAGTACCTTTACCTTAACGCTACCTTGTAATACAATTCCAGCTACGCCAAAATATCTTGAATACTTACCTTCAGAATTTCCAAGAATTTATTTGGTTGAAGGTGATGAGAGTAAACACAGATACATAAAATACTATTACAAATATTTCGATAAATTGGGTATTCCTTGTGAAAAAATAGATTATAAAGATGTATTTAATACAAAGATAGATCCCAACTCAATTCTGATTGCTATAAAATTCAACTATGAAAGTGAAGTGACACAAAATTTTATTGATAAATATTTGAGCCAACTTATTATGATTCAACATAATATGTTTATTAAACTTAAAGACAAGCATAAAAACCTCAGAGTAATTGAGGCCCCAATCTTTCCTGAGAAACTTTTTGATACATTACTCAATTTTAAAAAAAGAAAAATACCAACAAGACATAAAAAAGCATCATCAAATAAAAAAATACTTGTCGTTGATGACAATGCCATCAATAGAAAACTTATGGAAGAAATTGCCACTCGTTTGGGCTCAGAGGTTTACTCTGCGTCTGATGGTGAAGAAGCCATTAAGGTCTTTTCCAAATATCCTGTTGACTTAATTTTTATTGATCAAAATATGCCTATCCTATCAGGGACAGCAGCTATAAAAAAAATAAGATCTTTACCTGGGGGTGATAATGTTTCTATTTTTGGACTCACTGGTTCCACTGATGACAAGACAGTCAAAAGTATGATCGAGGCAGGAGCAAATTCCATTTTATCAAAACCTGTTCAGATGAATAAACTTAAAGAAATCATTTTAAAGTGACAAGTTGAGTACATTGCAACTCCAGTAGCAAAATTTCCCTCTGACACTTCACTACAATTCACTCAACAAAACATCCAAAAGGAGCACCAACCATGCTGATCAAAAAAGAACATGCCATCGCCCTCTACAACGTCCTGGGCGAAGAGAACAAAGGCGCCCATTGCCAAATCTCCGTCGCCGCGGAGCGCGAGCCCTACAACGAACTCAACCTGGCCAACCTGCTGGAGATCGGCAGCAGCCGGGTGGAGTATCGCCTCTCCTACTGGGGACGCAACCTGATCCATCTGCTGGACCAGATGGTCAAGGAGGACAAACTCGACATTCCCGCCAATTGGAAAGAGGGATACCGCTGGGTCGGCAGCGAAGTGATCGCCATGATCGAAGCGGCCATGAAAAACGGCGGCTACGTCGGCCCCACCGCCGAAAAGGCCCTCAAAGAGCGGGGCTTTGCCGAAACGGTTCGTGACGAGCACTGCGGTGAGTGCGTCAAACTGACCGAAGAGGCGGAAGCCCTCTACGAGATCTATCTCCACAGCCACCCCAAACTGGAGATCACCAAAGAGCTGGCCAACTTCATCGTCTCCATCCCCGAAGGCCCCGCCGAAAAGAACGCCCTGGACTACGAGGGACGTGAAGCGGAACTGCTGGAGTCGATGCGGCTGTTGAGCTACAGCGTGCCCGGTACCGACATCTTCACCCTCAACCGCCTGGGCAAGGCGGTCAAAGAGGCCATCACCCATATGGCCTACCCCTACGATGCGGTCATCAGCGAGGATTATCTCCATATCCTCGCCCGCTATCTGGACGAAGGTTTCGCCGCCCTGGGCGACAAAGAGAAGGAGCTCATGGAGACCTTGGCCCTCATCGACGCCGACGGCAATCTCCTCAAAGGAGGCGAAGCCCTCGAAGAGGTGCTGCACATCCTGAGAGAAGGAGCCTACTGGCCCGCGCGCACCTTCGACCTGGAGGCCCTGGACGTGGAGATCCTCAAGGGGATCGACGCGGTCATGAAACGTCACGAATCCAACCCCGAGGTGCTCCCCACGCCCGAAGAGATCCGCCACTACCTGCTGGATCTGCCGCTGAAGGAGTACAAAGCCCTCAAGGAGCACTACGGACGCCGGCTCAATCAGGCGTTGG
>JALWZI010000142.1 GCA_027002755.1 Campylobacteraceae bacterium
CGGATGCTTATCTGCGCCAAAAAAGGGACCGAAGAGAAGATCATCGAGATCTTCGAAAAGTGGGATCTCGACTGCGCCGTCATCGGAGAAGTTACCGACACCGGACGGATGGAGCTCTTCTGGCACGGGGAGAAGGTGGCCGACGTCCCCGTCGATCCCGTCAGCGAAGAGGCACCGGTGCTGGACCGCCCCACCAAACGCCCCGCCTACCTGGACGAGATCGCCAAGGTGAGCATCGACGATTTCGAGCGGGTCGACAACCAGAGCGCCTTCGAGAAACTCGTCGCCTGCGACGAAGTGGTGGACAAAGCCTGGGTCTACGAGCAGTACGACTCCATGGTCCAGACCAACACCGAGAAGCATCCCGGCAGCCTGGATGCCAGCGTGATCCGGGTCAAAGAGACCGGCGTGGCCCTGGCCATGAGCAGTGACTGCAACCCCCGCTACTGCTACATCGACCCCTTCAAAGGGGCGGCCCTGGCGGTGCTGGAGAGCGGGCGCAACGTGGCCATGAGCGGGGCCAAGCCCCTGGCCATCACTGACTGTCTCAACTTCGGCAACCCCGAAAACCCCGAGGTGATGTGGCAGTTCGCTCAGGCCTGCGAAGGGATCAAGGAGGCCTGCGCCGAGATGGAGACCCCCGTCGTCAGCGGCAACGTTTCCCTCTACAACGAAACCAACGGCGTGAGCGTCTATCCCACCCCCGCCATCGCCATGGTCGGGGTCAACGAGAGCGAATACAAAGTGCTCAGAAGCGAATTCCAGGCTGAGGGCAATACCCTGGTTCTGGTAGGAGAGACCAAAGGGGAGTTCGGCGGTTCCCTCTATATGAAAGAGGCCTGCGGCACCATCGCCGGGACCCTGGCGGATCTGGACTATGCCGCGGAGGCTCGCCTCTGGCAGCTGGTGATCCAGGCCAATGCCGCAGGGCTCCTGGAAGCGGCCAAGGATGTCAACGTGGGCGGACTGGCCATCGCCCTGGCCAAGATGGCGGCCCGCAGCGGCAAGGGTGCCGAGGTCAAAGTCGATTTCGAGGATCCCCGCTGGATCTTCGATGAGACCCAGAGCCGGGCGGTCCTGGAGGTTAGACCTGAGAATCTTCAGGAGCTGGGCCGACTGGCCATGGATCTGGGACTCAAGATCCAGCCCGTAGGCACTGTCGGAGGAGATATGCTGAAGGTCAATGAGGTAGAGATGCCTTTGAGAAAACTGAATGAGATCTACTTCGGCAACTTCAAGAAAGTGATCGAACAGGATCTCTGAAAAATTGATTGATTTTTCCTCCGTCCGGCGGTTTCACTCGATAGCTCTGGCAGTCGCGAACGCAAGCGCCCGTTACACGGGTTGAGCGCTCCTTTGTCGCCATCGAGTGAAACCTTATCAACTAAATATGCAGTGTAATCGGTTTGAAGTTTGTTTAGATAGTTATAGCAAGACTGTGGAGCTGATAGCGGGACTCGAACCCGCGACCTCCTGATTACGAATCAGGTGCTCTAGCCAGCTGAGCTATATCAGCGTTGTAATGACGTTGGGAATTTTAGCGCCCGTCGAAGAAAAAATCAACCCCTTTCCCGCAAGGAGTCCCCGGAATGATCACTCCGCAACGGCGTCAGAGGATCGAGGCTCTGCTGGAGCAGAAACAGCCCGATCTCCAGGTCCTGCTGGACGATGTGCACGACAGCCGCAATATCTCCGCCGTGATCCGGACCTGCGATGCCGTGGGGGTCCTGCACTTCTACTATGCCCGCAACAGCCCCGACCATGTCAAGACCCACCGCACCGTCACCCAGGGAGCCCAGCGCTGGCTCCTGAAAGAGCGGATCGATTATGAAAAGCGAGCCCAATTTCTGCGCCGGAAGCGGGAGGAGGGGATGCAGATCGTGGTGACGGAGCTGGGGGAGGGGAGCCGGGACTTTCGGGAGATCGACTACACCCTCCCGACCCTCCTTGTGCTTGGCAATGAAAAAGAGGGGGTTTCCGCCGAGGTGGCGGCGGAGGCGACCCACCGGGTGATCATCCCCATGCACGGCATGGTCCAGAGCCTCAATGTCTCCGTCGCGGCGGCACTGATCCTCTACGAAGCTGAACGGCAGCGTCAGGCGGCGGGGTTCTACGACAGGCCGCAGCTCGATGAGGCCCGGCGTCAGGCTCTCATGGAGGAGTGGATTCGTCGGGATTCGATCCTGCGCAAAAGCCGGGGGCGCATCGGTCAGTAGCGGAGGCGAAGATCCCCTCCCATTCCCGGAGCATCCGGCGGTAGTGATCCCCTTTCCAGTAGATCCGCCCGCAGCCGGGACACTCTCTGAAGTCTGTGAAATGTTCGGCGACGGCCGACGGGACCCGGTCTCTGACGGTATCGCGGGAGAGGGAGCGCAGTGGAGTGTTGCAGACCATGCAGCGGCTGAAGGGGCGGAAACATTCCCGGAGAGAAAATCGCCGGTCGAGTTGGATGAGCTGTTCCCGCAGCTCCGGCGAATGGAGTTGAATCACGATCGGGATCCCTTCTTCGCGGATGCCCCGGTCCCGGGTCAGGAGAATCCGCGACTCCGCCGCGGCGATCCGCTTCAGTTCCCGGTCGCTTCCCTCCCTGAAGAGCAGGGTGTCGCATCCGGCGAAACGCAGATGGCGTGCCAGTTTTCCCAGATGGGCGTCGGCGATGAACCTGGGCTCTGTCTCCTCCAATTTTTTCATCTCCCGTTAAGCTCTTTTCCGATAGAATCCCGCCATATTTTCTCCCTGGAAGACAGGGGAATGAACAGCCAAAGGATATCCAAATGAAAAGAACCTATCAACCCCACAACACTCCCCGGAAGAGAACCCACGGTTTCCGTACCCGTATGAAGACCAAGAACGGTCGCAAAGTGATCAACGCCCGCCGGGCCAAAGGCAGAAAAAGATTGGCCGTCTAAACCGCTTTCCCCATCTCACGCAGCAGCGTGAGTTCGACCGGGTCTACAAGGGTGCCGACAAGGTCTGGCATACTCCCTGGTTCGTCCTCTTTTTCCGAAAAAGCCCGGAAGCCGGTGTGGCATTCGTCGCCGGGAAAAAGGTCGGCAACGCCGTCAAACGCAACCGGGCAAAACGGCGCCTGCGTGCCCTGTTTCGGGAACGGATAGCCCGCTATCGTCCCGGTGCCTACATCCTGGTGGCCAAGCCGGCCATTCTCGAAGCGGACCATGCCGAGCTGGAGCAGGCGTGGACCAAAGCCCTCGAACGGGCCGGAGCCCTCTCCCGGCCTCGCAAAAGACCTCAATAGATCCGACCCTTCCTCCCCTTTGTCACTCCTCTTGCAGGTCTCCGTCCTGTGGGGTATTATTCCCCTTTTTCCCCGCCTTGCCGGGCTCCATATTTCTATAACCCAAAAGAGGGTATAATCCCTGCCTATCGCTCATATCACCTATCAAAGGCACTATTTTGGAACAGATGGATCTCAACAAGCGACTGATGATCGCACTTGTACTCTCATTTTTCATTCTGATCGGCTTCAGCTACTTCTTCCCTCATAATACACCGAAGGCGGGAGAGAGCAACAGCACCGCTCCCGTCACCGCCACGTCGAGCGCATCGGCAGCCCCTGCCGCGCCGATGGCAGGATCCGACAACAAGACGGTGGCGGCTTCTCCTGCCGCCCCGGCAAGCAAGGAGAAAGCCTCCCTCTCCGGGACCGAGGTCCTCACCAATGTCGAAACCCGAAAATACCGGCTCAAAATCGACCGGTTCGGCCGGATCGCCAGTGCTGTTCTCAAAGAGCCCAAGTATCGCCAGGATGACGGCAAGCCTCTCGATCTGATCGACCCCAAGCGCACCCGGCCCCTGGAGGTACGTTTCGAGGATACGACGCTCAACAAGCAGGCCTTCGAGACTCCCTACAGCGCTTCCGCCGCCGATCTCGACGCTCAGCAGGGAACGGCGGTGCTGACCCTGACCCAGAAACTGTCCGATCTCACACTGACCAAGACCCTCACGTTCCATCCCGACGGCCATTACGATCTCAAAGTCGCCACTGACAGGCCCGTCACCTATTTCCTCACCAGCGGCCATCGTCCCGAAGCCGACAAATCCCGCTACATGATCGTCCGGGGGGTCCTGATCCGGGATGCCCAGGGGGTGATCCATACCATCGAAGACGGTGAAGCGAAAGAGACGCAGAAGTTCGACAAGGCGACGATCCTCTCCTCTTTCGATCGCTACTACGCGTCGCTTTTTTTCAACTTCAAGCAGCCCTTCTCCGTGGTCGTCACTCCCGATACCGGGAACGATCCGCTCCCCTTCGTAGCGGCAAAAGGCCCGATGGATCTGAGCGGTTACATCGGCCCCAAAGAGTGGAAGCTCTTCGAAAAGCTCGATCCGAGGCTCACCGACGCCATCGAGTTCGGCTGGTTCACCTTCCTGGCCAAACCCTTTTTCCGGGTGATGCTGGCGATCTACAACTTCGTGGGCAACTGGGGATGGGCGATCGTGCTCTTCACCCTTCTGGTCAAGCTGGTCCTCTTCCCCCTCTCCTACAAGGGGATGATGTCGATGCAGAAGCTCAAGGATCTGGCCCCCAAGATGAAAGAGATCAAGGAGCGCTACGGCAAAGATCCCGCCAAGATGAACCAGCAGATGATGGAGCTCTACAAGAAGCACGGCGCCAACCCCATGGGGGGCTGTCTGCCCATGCTGCTTCAGATTCCGGTCTTCTTCGCCCTCTACCGGGTGCTGCTCAATGCCGATGAGCTCCAGGGGGCTCCCTGGATCCTCTGGATCACCGATCTCTCCCGTCAGGATCCCTACTTCATTCTGCCGATCCTCATGGGGGCCACGATGTTCCTGCAGCAGCAGATCACTCCCAATACCATGACCGATCCCATGCAGCAGAAGATCTTCAAATGGTTCCCGGTACTGATGACCTTCTTCTTCCTCACCTTCCCCTCGGGACTGGTCCTCTACTGGTTGACCAACAACATCCTCTCCATCGCCCAGCAGGTCTATATCAACCGGGCCTATGAGAAGCACAAGGCGAAGTTCAAAGCGGCCAAGAAGCACGAAGAGTAGAGGAGGGCGGGATGAAAAAGATCGAAGCCGCAACCCTCGAAGAGGCGTATCGGATCGCCTGCGATACGTTTGGATGCTCCATGACGGAGCTCAAATACGAGATCGTCCAGTACCCCAGCCGGGGCTTTCTGGGGCTTTTCGCCAAATCGGCGGTGATCGTCGCTTCCGCCGAACGATCCGGGATCGAAAACCGATCGGTTCCCGATGCGCCGATGCCGTCAAGGGAAGAACCCCGCCCGCAACCGGAGCCGAATATTGCCGAGTCCGAAGCCCCGGTTGCCGCTGCCACCGAGAATGAGCAGCCGGAATCCGGCAGCCACGAAGAGATCATCGAGCGCTTTTTTGACGAAGAGAAACGTAGCGAACCCGAAACGGAAACAGAGGCCGTTACCGACGAATCGGCTCTGGCAAGAGAGATCGAAGATAAGATCCGTGAACTGATGGAGGTGAGCTGTTTCGATATCGACGTGGTGGAGGTGGATGTGATCGACGACACCGCCTACATCTTCCTCGACGGGGAGGATGCCGCGCTGATCATCGGCAAGGAGGGCTATCGCTACAATGCGCTCTCCTACCTGCTTTTCAACTGGATCCACGGCAGCTATCGGCTCTTCATCAAACTGGAGATCGCCCAGTTCCTCTCCAGCCAGCAGGAGATGATCCGCCACTATATCCAGCCGGTGATCGAACATGTCCGGCAGGAGGGGTGGGGACGGACCCGGCCTCTGGACGGGATCCTGGTCCAGATCGCTCTGGAACAGCTTCGGGAGGAGTTCCCCGACAAATATGTGGCGATCAAGCGCCAGCGTGACGGCGGCCG
>JALWZI010000143.1 GCA_027002755.1 Campylobacteraceae bacterium
GCTGTGCCTTGTCGGCAAGAGCTTCGCGCATGGTTCCCAGCCATTCGACCCTCGCTTTTTCGTTGATGGAGAAGTCGTCGTGGACCCGGATCATGTATTCGTTGAGGTCCATCCCTTTGGCCTCCTCCTCGTACACTTTCGGACCGCCGCAGATCTGGATAAAAAACTTGCTGTTTTTGACTTTGACCTTGTCGAACTCCTTTTCATCCTGGGGGAAGAAGTGAGCGATTTCACTTTCGTAGATCTTGTCGTAAAAATCGTACATCAACTCCCGCATTCCCTCTTCGCCTCCGATCGATTCAAAAAAAGCGCGCGGGGGATTTCTGAAAGGTATCTGTTCTCCTTTTTTAACGGGTGTAATGGGCAACTCCATGATTTCGCTTCGTGTCGCCATAGACACTCCTTATAATTTCGATAGGGTCGGAGTATAGGTCAGTGAAGCTGAGAAACTTCTTGAGTTATTGAAAAGCATCGGTTTCGGGTTCTCTCCCGCTCCGAAATACGCACCGCTTTATGGATGCGCTTCGGGGGCTTATTACCGGCCGCAGTAGCGCTGCCGCAGATCCTCGTAGGCATCGATCCGCCGATCCCGAAGAAAGGGCCAGATCTTTCTCACCTCGGCCCCTGCCTTCAGGTCCAGGTCCACGCGGAGGATCGTCTCTTCTTCTTCAGCCACGGCCAGCATCTCCCCCTGGGGGCTGAAGGCGAAGCTGTGGCCCCAGAAGCGGATTCCTCCCAGTTGGCCGCTGGGATCTTTTTCGAATCCCACCCGGTTGACGGTGAGCACCGGTACCCCGTTCGCGACGGCATGGCCCCGCTGCACGGCGATCCAGGCCTCCAGCATCTTTTGACGCTCTTCGGGAGTGTTCTCCTTTTCGCAGAGCTCGTCCCTCCGGTCGGCGGGGCACTCCAGCCATCCGATGGCGGTGGGGTAGATCAGGACCTCGGCCCCCTTGAGGGTCATGATCCTTGCCGCTTCGGGGTACCACTGATCCCAGCAGACCAGCACCCCCAGGCGCCCGACAGAGGTGTCGACGGGTTCGAAACCGAGATCCCCCGGCGTGAAGTAGAATTTTTCATAAAATCCCGGATCGTCGGGGATATGCATCTTACGGTATCTCCCGGCGACGGAACCGTCGGATTCGAAGACGACGGCGGTGTTGTGGTAGAGCCCCGGGGCCCGCTCTTCAAAAAGGGAAGTTACCAGAACCACCCGATGTTCGGCGGCGACCCGGCTCCAGTACTCGATATCCTTCTCGAATTCGGCGGCATAGTCGAAAAAGCGGGTATCTTCGCATTGGCAGAAGTATTCCGTCTGATGCAACTCCTGCAAGACGACAAGCGCAGCTCCCTTTTTGGCCGCTTCAGCTATCGACTCCACCGTTTTGGCGTTGGTGGCCTCTTTCGATCCGTAGAACCTCTGTTGGACCAGTGCGGTTTTCAAAACTCTCACATCTCTCATATTCTAACCCTTTCGGTTTCTAGTTACTAGTTGCTCGTTACTAGTTTTCTGCACATTTTCCCCGTTTCAATAATCGATCTGCATGGTGGAGCAGTGCAGGCTGCCTCCCTGGGTGATAAGCCGTGAGCAGGGGATGGGGAT
>JALWZI010000144.1 GCA_027002755.1 Campylobacteraceae bacterium
CTCGTCGATAGCCAGGCGTCCCGCGGTGTCGATGAGCACCACGTCGTAGAGCTCATCCTCCGCCTTTTTGAGCGCCCGTTTGACCACCTCATCCGGCGTGGCGTTCTCGTCGGCCACCAGATCCACGCCGATCTGCTCGGCGATCTGACGCAGCTGCTCCACCGCCGCCAGACGTTGCAGGTCCGCCGCGGCAATCAGGACCTTCTTTTTCTTCTGCTCTTTGAGCATCGTGGCCAGCTTGCCGGTGGTGGTGGTCTTACCCGATCCCTGCAGACCGGTCATCAGGACCACCGTCGGCGGACGGGAGGCGAAGACGAAGCCCTGATTCCCCTTGGCCGTCAGGATCCGCACCAGCTCGTTCTGCAAGGCCGCCATGAAGTTCTCTTTGCCGATCCCCGCGGCTTTGGTCTCCTTCTCCACCGTCGAGATCAGCTCTTTGACCACCTTGTGGTGGACATCGGACTTGAGCAGCGCTTTTTTCAGCTCCGTCAGCGCCTTCTTCAGCGCCTTTTCGTCATCGTGAAAACGGATCTTTCCGATCGCATTTTTGAAACTGTCGGTCAGTGTATCAAACATCGAAATACCCTTTCTTGGAGGGAAATTTTGGAAATTCTATCCAATTTTTTTACCCTCCATCCAAAATCCATCATCCAAAATCCAAAATCGGATATTCAGCGTTATTTATAACGCTGAATATCCTTCGGTTCCGGCGCCTCATAACTGCGTCCAAGCAGCGTGATTTTCTTCGCGTGCAGCAGGGGGCGTTTGGCCCGGGTGGGGCTGCCGTAGAGCTCGTCGCCGACGATAGGGTGGCCGGCGTGGGCCAAGTGGACCCGGATCTGATGGGTCCGGCCCGTCTCGATCTCGATACGCACTTTCGACTTCTTCCCCTGGACCTCATCGGGCCAGACCCGTGTCAGGGCCGGTTTGCCCCGTTTCTTGTCGATGCGGGAGATCGCCTTGCCCTTTTTGATCGTGTGAATCGGCAGATCAATCTCCAGGGGCTCCACCACGACCCCCTCGACCCAGGCGACATACTCTTTGTGGACTTTCCGCTGGCGGAAGGCTTCGATCGCCTTTTTGGCGAAGGCTTCGTCCCGGGCCAAAAGCAGCACACCGCTGGTCTCCCGATCCAGACGGTGCAGCAGCTGCGCCCCTTCGATGGCCTCTTCGATCTCGTAACTGTCGATAAAGGCGGGCTTGTCCACCGCCACCACCTGCTCATCCTGATAGAGGATCCGCACATCGGCAGGCTCTTCGATACGGAACCTTGTCTCTTCCGGCATCTCCGCCCGGGCGATCCTGACCTTCTGATCCCCCACATAGACCAGACCCCGGTCGATGAGCTCCTTGGCCTTCTTGTTGGAGATCCCCTCCTGTTCGGCCAGAAGTTTGTAGGCTTTTTCCATGTATATCCTTCGGATTAGTGTTAAGTGCTATGTGCTAAGTGTTAAGGAAATCTGCGTTGCAAAGCAACGCCTCGAAATCCCTCACTCTTCATTCCTAATTAAACCCTCTGAAAAGGTGTAAAAAAGGTTTCACTCGATGGCGACAAAGGAGCGCTTGCCCCGAAAGGGTGCCAACGGCATTAGCGACTGCCAGAGCTATCGAGTGAAACCGGAGATTTTTCAGAGCCCTCAATTATCCATTCTTATCAAAGAGTGCGGGAATAAATTCCCGCCCCCAGAATCCGCGTTGCAAAGCAACGCACCACAATTTCTAGTTACTAGTTACTCGTTTCTAGTTTCTGAATAAATTCAGAGAATTTCTCAGTATACGGAAATTCCAGGATCTTGATCTTCGCCGTCTCTCCGCTTTTGAAACGGATTGCACTTTTGGGGACCTTGAAGGCTTTGGAGAGGAATTTGACCAGCTCTTTGTTGGCCGCTCCCTCCACTGCCGCTGCGGCGATGCGGATCTTGATCGCCTCGTCACCGTAGAGGCCGGCAAACTCGCTGCGGCTGGCACCGGGCTGGGCCTTAACCTTCAGGGAGACCCTCTCCCCCTGCTTCTCATAGAACATTTCGGATCTCCTTTTCGATGAGCTCCAGCGGATTCTCCGTCAGCTTCAGACGGCTCCGCTCCAACAGTTTGGGATAGCGGAGGGTTTCGGCAAGCTTTTCCCGCTCCACGATCGTGATCCCCTCGATCCCGGCGAAGAGGTCCTTCTGATTGAAGTAGTGGGGACCGGTGATGATGGGGATCCCGAACTGGGCCGCTTCGGCGGCATTGTGGCCGCCAATGGGTTCAAAGGCGCCCCCCAGGACCACCAGATCGCTGACGGCATAGCAGTTGATCAGCTCACCCATCCGGTCCATCAAGGTCAGATCGGCCATCAAATTCCCGCTTTCGCTGAAGCGTGCGATTTGCCACTCCTGCAGTTTGGCAAAAGAGCGCATCATCCGCCACACCTTCTCGAAGCGCTCCGGGTGGCGCGGCACCAGCACCATCTTCGCCTCGGGACGCAGCATTTTGAGCTCCCGATAGGCCTGGAGGATCTCCCCCTCCTCCCCTTCGTGGGTGCTGGCGGCACAGACCAGATAGCCCTCGGGCTTTTCGAAGTCCCGGGTAGGAGAGGGAATCTGCCCCAGTTTGATGTTGCCGACGACAGTGACATGGCGTGCGCCAAGAGCTTCCAGACGCTTCCGATCCGCTTCGCTCTGGGCAAAGACCCGGTCCACATGGGCGAAGAGTCGGCGGTAGAACCAGGCGAATCGCCGGTAACGGGGCCAGGAGCGGTCGCTGATGCGGGCATTGACCAGGAAGGTCGCCGCCCCCCGCCTTTTTGCCAGGGCAAAGAGCAGGTACCACAGCTCCGCCTCCATCACCACCAGGGCTTTCTGAGGCTTCATCCAGAACCAGAGCAGCGGATCAAAAGGAAGGTACCGGCTCTGCTCGGCCGAGAGGGTCTGAAGGCTCTCAAACCCGGTCTGGGTCGTCGCACTCAGGCGGCGGATATCGGGATCGAAACGCTCCACCAGAGGGGCGACGGCCCTCGCTTCACCGAAACTGCAGACGTGGAACCATACCCCCTCCGGTTTCAGAGGGGGATTACGCCAGAGAAAAAAACGGGCGGGGATGGAGGAACAGTACTTTTTCCTGAAAGAAAAGAGAAACAGAATCGGAAGCGCCGCCAGCCAGGCGACGGCGGTCAGCAGCGTATAACAGCAGGTGAACAAGGCCGCATCAGGCCTCTTGGGCCGTCTCCGTCTCTTCCAGGTAGAGGATCCGTCCGCAATGGGGGCAGGTGACGATCTCTTCACCGCGGATCACATCGGAGTAGGTCTTGTCGCTGATCTTGAGGTAGCAGCCGTAGCAGGCCTGCTTGCGCACGGGGACCACGGCGGTGTTGCCGGCCCATTTGCGGATCTTCTCGTAGAAGGAGAGGATCTTCTGATCCATCTTGCGGATGATCTCTTCGCGGGCTTTATAGAGGCCCTCTTTCTCCTTCTCGATCGCCTGCAGCTCCTGATCCGCATCGGCACGGGCCGCGTCGAGAGCCTCCTGAAGTTTCTTGAGCTCCTCTTCGGCCTCTTCCAGCAGCGCCGTTTTGGTCTCGATCACCTTGTTGAGGCGCTCGATCTCCTCATTGGCGAAGGTGAGCTTCTCTTTGGCGATCTCCTCTTCGATCTGGAGGGCCTTCATCTCCTTTTCGGTGGAGATCTCCTTGCCCTTTTTCTGGATATCCTGGAGCTGCTCGCTCAGGGATGTGATCTGCTCTTCATAGCTGGCGATTTTGTCTTTGCTCTCTTCGATCTGCTGACGCAGGGTGTCGATCTGGGACTGAGCCGCCTCGACCTTTTTCGCCTCTTTGGCGACTTTCTTTTCGGCAGCTTCGATCTGGGGGGCGAAACTGTCCAGCTCCTTGTCGATACGGGAGAGTTCGATCAGCTCTTTGAGGTGTTGATTCAATGGTTATCCTTTTGGATGGGAGGTCTTGAAGGAAACGTTGCGCTATCGGCTGATAGTGAACGGATTTTTCGATGGCGCGATTATAGCCGAAATCGGTAAATTTTTCAATTGTTCCGCCATCAGCTCGGCGAAAAAGCGCTCGCTCTCCCAGTGGCCGATATCCACCATCATCAGCCCCTGGCTCATCGCCTTCATCGCCTCGTGGTACTTGATATCTCCGGTGAGGAAACACTCCGCCTCCACCCGGTCCATCATCGAAGCCCCGGCCCCGGTGCACAGTGCTACGGAGCCGATCCATTCCCGGGGTGCCACCATCCGCAGCACCTCCAGGCCGAAGGCTTCCCGCACCTGCTTCTGCAATTCTTCCAGGCTCCAATCGACCGAGGCTTCGCAAAGATAGGGCTCCTCCCGCTCCGGCTCCAGGCCCATTACCTGGGTGAAGACATGGCGATTGAGATGGGTCTGATCGAAGTTGGTATGCATGGCAATGAGCGATTGGCGCTTCTGGATCAGCCGCTCGATCAATTTGGCGGGATAGCGGCGGAAATCGAGCTCCATCAATTTGCCGAAGATGAGCGGATGGTGCACCACAAAAAGCACCCCCTCCTCCACCTCCTCGATCATCTCGGAATCGAGATCCAGCGAGACGACGATCCGCTCGATGTCACGCTCCGGGTGTCCCACGATCAGGCCGCTGTTGTCCCAGCTCTCCTGCAGTTCGAAGGGGCTCAGTTCGTTCAGGTAGTCGTAGATGTCGCGGAGTTTCATTTTTTGTCCTTAGTCTCTAGTCACTAGTCGCTAGTCGATAGTTTTTGGAAGGGTTTTGAAAAATATTTCAAAAAAACATCATCACTAGAAACTAGCGACTAGTGACTATCGACTAGCAACTCTTTCAAGCCGCTCCGGCTCCTGAGCTTTGTAGAGCTCGGCGCACCCTTTGGCCAGGTCCCGGATCTTGAGGATGTAGTTCTGGCGCTGGGCCTGACTGATGGCTTTGCGGGCATCGAGGACGTTGAAGGTATGGGAGGCGATCATGCACTGATCGTAGGCCGGCAGGGGCAGCCCCGCCTCCAGGCAGCGGCGGCACTCATTGCTAGCGTCGTCGAAGTGGCGAAAGAGCATCTCGGTATCGGCCACCTCGAAGTGGTATTTGGAGAACTCGTATTCGCTCTCTTTGTGGACGTCGGCGTAGGTGACGACCTGATCGCCGTTGCGGTTCCAGACGATATCGAAGACCGACTCGACCCCCTGCAGATACATCGCCAGCCGCTCGGTCCCGTAGGTGATCTCCACAGCGACCGGATCACAGGGGAGTCCTCCCACCTGCTGGAAGTAGGTGAACTGGGTCACCTCCATCCCGTCCAGCCAGACCTCCCAGCCCAGGCCCCAGGCTCCGAGAGTGGGCGACTCCCAGTTGTCCTCGACGAAGCGGATATCGTGATCCTGAAGCTTGAGCCCGAGGAACTCGAGGGATTTGAGATAGAGATCCTGGATGTTGTCAGGCGAAGGTTTGATCAGCACCTGGAACTGGTAATAGGCCCCCAGGCGGTTGGGGTTCTCCCCGTAGCGCCCGTCGGTAGGACGGCGGCTGGGGGCCACGTAGGCGGTGGCCCAGGGGGTGGAGTCCAGCGAGCGCAGCAGGGTCGCGGGATGAAAGGTCCCCGCCCCGGCAGGCAGGTCGTAGGGCTGGACAATGGTACAGCCCTGAGCCGCCCAGTATTGCTGCAGTTTCAGAAGGAGGTCGGAGAAGGTGATGGCGTTTTGATTCATAACTATGCGATTCCTAAAAGTTTGTCGATTTTGGCCTGGTCGAATCCGCAGATCCACTGACTGCCGATGAGCACCACCGG
>JALWZI010000145.1 GCA_027002755.1 Campylobacteraceae bacterium
GAAATAACATCTCCTTCCGATGCTCTTTTGGAGCGTCATTACCCGCATAGCACTGCGGGATCCATCGACAAACAACTTCGATCACTTCTCGGAGGCGGGACTTCAGTCCCGCAAATGCGGGATTGAAACTCCGCCTCCAAAAGCCTGAAGGACACCTCTAATATTTTTGAGAGATAATACCCTTATGAAATCACCGAAAAAAAGAAGCAGGATCACTCCCGAGATCCTGCGGCAACTCCCCTCTCCCTGCTGGCTGCTCGAAGAGCATCTGCTGGAACAGAACCTTATGATATTAAAAGATATCAAAGACCGGGCCGGGGTGAAGATCCTCCTGGCCCTCAAGGGCTACGCCCTCTGGCACAGCTTTCCCCTGGTCCGTGAGTATCTGGACGGCTGCTGCGCCAGCGGACTCTACGAAGCGAAACTCTCCCACGAGGAGTTCGGCAGAGAGACCCACACCTACTCCCCCGCCTTCAAAGCGGAGGAGATCGACGAGATCGCCCGGATCTCCCATCATCTGGTCTTCAACTCCCCTGCCCAGCTGCAGCGTTTCGGTCCCCAGGCCCGCGCCGCCAATCCCGCACTCTCCCTGGGACTGCGGGTCAACCCCCAATACTCCGAAGCCCCCGTAGAACTCTACAATCCCTGCGGTCTCCACTCCCGTCTTGGCACCCTGGCCGAAGCCGTGGACGAAGCGACGGTGGAGGCGATCGAAGGCTTCCATTTCCACGCCCTCTGTGAGCAGGACGCTTCGGCACTGGAGGGGGTCCTGCAGGCCTTCGAGGAGAAGTTCGGCCGGTGGCTGCCACGGCTCCAATGGGTCAACTTCGGGGGCGGCCATCACATCACCCGCGAGGATTACGACCGGGAGAGGCTTATTTTAATATTAAATAATTTTAAGTCCCGCCATCCCCATCTCGAGATCTACCTGGAGCCCGGTGAAGCGGTGGGTTGGGAGACCGGCCCCCTGATCGCTACGGTACTCGATATTGTCAATAACGGCATGGAGATCGCCATCCTGGACACCTCCGCCGAGGCCCATATGCCCGACACCATCATCATGCCCTACAAAGCGCAGGTGCGGGGAGCAGCCGAACCGGGGGAAAAACCCTATACCTACCGCCTGGCAGGCAATACCTGCCTGGCAGGCGACATCATGGGGGACTACAGCTTCGATGAGGCGCTGAAAGTCGGTGACAGGATCCTCTTCGAGGATCAGATGCACTACACCATGGTCAAGGCCACCACCTTCAACGGCATCCCCCTCCCCGCCCTGGCGACCCTCCACCGGGACGGCTCTCTAAGCATCGACCGAAAATTCGATTACGGGGATTTCAAAAGAAGGCTGGGCTAACCCCCCTCAGTACTCAATACTCAACACTCAACGCTCATAATACAGCTCATGAAGCGCCCGTGGCACCCCTCCTCCGCCCGGTAGGAGAAGAAGCGTTCCCGTTCACAGGCGGTGCAGTGGGGACTGATCTCGATCGATGACTCCGGAACCCCTGCCTCCGACAGTTGCAGCAGGTTGACCCGTTTGAGATCCAGCATCGGCCGCCCCCGACTGCCGGCTTTCACTGCTCCTTTCAGATGCCGAAACCGCCCGGCGACCTCCTCTCCTACTTCGTAGCAGCACCCGCCGATAGCGGGACCGATGAAGGCCCGGAGATTCCCAGGGTCGACTCCATAGCGTTCCGAGAGTCGGATGACCGTCTTTTTCACGATCCCCAGAGCGCTGCCTTGCCACCCCGCATGGACCGCTCCGATCGCTCCGGTAAGGGGATCCGCCAGCAGGATTGGTACGCAATCCGCCGTCAGGATCGTCAGGACCACATTGGACAGGCAGGTGATCAGAGCATCGGCTTTCAGATCCTCATCGACACTTTTCCACCCCAGAGAGCGCTGCCGTTCCACGGCATAGACCCGATCTCCGTGGACCTGCAGTGCGGAGATGAAGGAGGCTTCCGGACCGAAAAAATCCGCCAGTTTTCGGCGATTCTCCCTCACTCTCTCCGGATCCTCTCCCGTGTGGAGTGCCAGAGAAAAGGCCAGAGGCTCCTCCGTACTCCTTTCGGTAATGCAGTGTTTCACCCCGGGCAGTTCACCCAGGATCCGGGAGCCTTCATACTCCATCGTCTCTCCTTGCCTCGACCCGATTTCGTTTGGATATAATAGCGCAAACTTCAACCCGGAGGAGGCAGAGGAGGCCCTGCTGCTGTCGTCTCCGGGTGCAACGAGAGAGGCCCATGGATCTGGACTGGAAAGAGGTATCCAACTACTTCAGGACCCTTCCGAAAAACTTCGACTATCTGCTCATCATCCAGATCATCCCCCTGCTGGTCATCTCCTCGATCCTCATCAAGGAGATCAACCCCGCCCTCTTCACCAAGCAGATGGTCTACTACAGCATCGGAGCCATCGCCTTTCTCGTCGCCGTCTTCATCCCCTGGGAGAAGATCCTCTGGTGGTTCGCACCGCTGAGCTATGTGGTCAACCTGCTGCTGCTCCTGGCGGTGGACGTGGCAGGCAAACGGATCCTGGGAGCGAGGCGCTGGCTCGAGATCCCGGGGACCCACGCCACGGTCCAGCCCTCGGAGTTCATCAAGATCAGCGTCATTCTGATGCTTGCCTACCTGATCTACCGCGATCCGCCCCCCAAAGAAGGGTATGGCTTCAAAACCTTTTTCAAGCTCTCCATCATCATCCTGATCCCCTTCCTTCTCATCGCCAAGGAGCCGGATCTGGGCACCGCTCTGGTCCTGATGCTCACCGGTCTGGGGATCCTCTTCCTCGTCGGGGTGCGGTGGCGGGTCTGGATCACCCTGGCCCTCGTCACCGCCCTCTCCGCCCCGGTGCTCTACAACCACCTCCACGACTACCAGAAGAAGCGCATCGCCGACTTCCTGGGCAAACCCAGCTACCATGTCCGCCAGGCCCTCATCGCCATCGGCTCCGGCGGTCTGGAGGGCAAGGCCAAGGAGGAGGCGACCCAGACCCAGCTCAAGTTCCTCCCCATCTCCTCCAGTGACTTCATCTTCGCCTACCTGGGAGAGCGTTTCGGCTACAAGGGGATGCTGACGGTCATCGGGCTCTATATCCTCCTCATCGTCCATCTGCTGGTCCTCTCCCGGATCTACGAGCAGAACTACCTCATCAAGACCGTGGCAGCCGGGATCGCTTTTCTGATCTTCATCTACATGGATGTCAACATCTACATGATCATCGGTATGGCCCCGGTGGTGGGGGTTCCGCTGCCCATGTTCAGCCACGGAGGGACCTCCTTTATCATCTTCGCGGTGCTCTTTGGGATCCTGATCAATCTCATTGCCTTCCGGCACTATTTCCAGTATAATGCCGACGCGAAAATCACCATGATGGAGAAGGGTCAGATCAAGACCCAGGTCCCCTATGTCCCCCGCCGGATCCGGGAGCGGCAGAAGCAGCACGGTGAGAAGAAGGGTCTTTAGCTCAGTTGGTTAGAGCTCCCGGCTCATAACCGGGCGGTCCCGGGTTCGAGTCCCGGAGGACCCACCACACTTCCCCTTTTCCAACGACCTGTTATCACAAATTCGCTATCCTTCCCTTGCAAAAGTATCCCGACAGAGGATCAATGACAATGATCGAGCAACTCAAGAAATTTTGCAAAAATTTCATCAAAAAACTATGCACTACCCACTACTCACTACTCACTGCGGCAGCGCTGGCGCTGCCGCTCTCAGGAGCACTCATGGCAAACTCACTGCCCAAATATTTCCACAAAACCCTTGACAACGGTCTGGAGGTCTACGCCATCCCCCTGGAGAACGGTACCGGGGTCATCACCACCGACATCTTCTACAAAGTCGGCAGCCGGGACGAGATCCTGGGCAAGACCGGGATCGCCCACATGCTGGAGCACATGAACTTCAAGTCCACCGAACACCTCAAAGAGGGGGAGTTCGACAAAATCGTCAAAGCCCACGGCGGCGTCAACAACGCCTCCACCGGCTTCGACTACACCCACTATTTCATCAAATCCTCCAGCGCCAACATGAAGATGGCCATGGAACTCTACGCCGAGCTGATGGCCAATCTCAAGCTCACCGACGAAGAGTTCCAGAAGGAGCACAAGGTCGTGGCGGAAGAGCGGCGCTGGCGCACCGACAACAACCCGATGGGCTACCTCTATTTCCGCCTCTTCAACACCCACTACGTGGAGCACAGCTACCACTGGACCCCCATCGGCTTCATGCACGACATCCAGCACTGGAAGATCGAGGATATCCGGGAGTTCCATGCCCGTTTCTACCGCCCCGACAACGCCATCCTCATCGTCGCCGGCGATATCAAGCCCGAGGAGGTCTTCCAAACTGCGGAGGAGACCTTCGGCAAAGTCAAAGCCCCCCCAATGCAGTGCGACTGCTCCCTCATCACCACCAACGAGCCCTACGAGCCCCCCTCCGACGGAATCAAGCGGGTGGAACTGCACAAGGAGAACAACACTGCCGAGACCATCGCCATCGCCTACCCCATCCCCGATTTCCGCCACAAAGACCAGGTGGTCCTCTCCATGATCGCCGAGATCCTCAGCAGCGGCAAGAGCAGCCGCCTCCAGGCGGAGCTGATGCAGAAGCACCCCCTGGCCACCCAGGTCTACGGCTACAACATGGAGCTGAGAGACCCGGGGATCTTCCTCTTCCTCGCCGTGGCCAACCCGGGCGTCAAGGCCGAAGAGCTGGAACAGGCGATCCTGGCCCAGATCGAGCGGATCAAGCGGGAGGGGGTCAACGAAGCGGAACTGGAGAAGATCCGCCTCAACACCAAAGTGGATTTCATCCACGAGCTGGAGAGCTCCTCCTCCACCGCCACACTGTTCGGTTCCTATCTGGCGAGGGGCGACCTGAAGCCCCTGCTGGAGTATGAGGAAGATTTGGATAAAATTACCCCCGAAAGGGTCAAAGAGGTGGCCCGAAAATATTTCGATCACAACCGATCGACCACCATCATTCTCAGGAGCAACCACTGATGAGTTCCATGATTTGCGGGGCGATGACCGCCCTGATCACCCCCTTCCGGGACGGGAAACTGGATGAGGCGACCTACGCCGAACTGATCCGCCGCCAGATCGCTCACGGCATGGATGCCGTGGTCCCCGTAGGCACCACCGGCGAGAGTGCCACCCTCAGCCACGACGAGCACAAGCGCTGCATCGAGATCGCCGTGGAGGTCTGCCGGGACACCGACGCCAAAGTGATCGCCGGGGCCGGCTCCAACGCCACCCACGAAGCCATCGACATCGCCCGCCACGCCGAGGCCTGCGGCGCCGACGCCCTCCTCTCGGTGGCCCCCTACTACAACAAACCCTCCCAGGAGGGGCTCTACCGCCACTACAAGGCGATCGCCGAAGCGGTGGGGATCCCCGTAATGCTCTACAACGTCCCGGGCCGTACCTCCGTGGACATCCGTCCCGAGACGGTCTTCCGCCTCTTCGACGAGGTGCCCAACATCTACGCCATCAAAGAGGCCACCGGCTCCATGGAGCGGGCAGTGGATCTGCTGGCGGCCCGCCCCGGGCTCTGCCTGGTCAGCGGCGATGACGCCATCGACTACCCTCTTCTGGCCAACGGTGCCCAGGGGATCATCTCCGTCACCGCCAACCTCCTGCCCGATCTCAAATCGAAACTGGTCCACACGGCCCTCTCGGGGGATCTGGCCGCCTCCAAGGCGATCAACGATTCGCTCTACCCCATCAACAAAGCGATGTTCGTCGAGTCCAAC
>JALWZI010000146.1 GCA_027002755.1 Campylobacteraceae bacterium
GACCAGAGATAGCTCTCGGCCCCCAGCTCGATCCGTGCCACATCCCGCAGGCGTATTTTGGATCCGTCGGGACGGCTGCGCAGGATCACCTTGCCGAAATCGGGGAGGCTGGAGAGGCGGGTCTTGGCCACTAGGGTGTACTGGAAGCGTCCCTGATCGGTCAGCGCCGTATCGCCCACCTTGCCCAGAGCCGTCTGTACGCTCTGGCTCCGTAGCGCCGCGGCGATGTCGTTGACGGTGAGTTTCAGGGCGCTGAGTTTGTCGGGATCGATCCAGATCCGCAGGGCGTATTTGCGCTCTCCGAGATTCTTGACCTCCCCCACCCCCGGGATCCGCTTGAGTTCGTCCATCAGATTGAGGCTGGCGAAGTTGGAGAGATAGAGCAGATCGTGTTGGGGGTTTTCGGAGCGGACAGTGACGATCTGGACAATGTTGCTGGAGACCTTCTGGGTGCTGACACCGGTACGTTTGACCGCCTCGGGGAGACGGGGCATCGCCAGGGCGACACGGTTTTGCACATCCACCGCCGCCGTATCCAGGTCATAGCCCGGTTGGAACGTGACGGTGATCACCGACGCCCCGTCGGAGGAGGAGATCGACTCGGTATAGAGCGCCCCTTCGATCCCGCCCAGCTGATCCTCGATAGGACGGGTGACGCTCTCCTCGACCACCCCGGCGGAGGCACCGGTATAGCTGGCGACCACCTGGATCGTCGGCGGGACGATCTCGGGAAACTGGGCGACCGGCAGGACCTTGAGCGCAATGAGCCCCACCAGGACGATCAGGATCGAGAGGACTTTGGCGACGACGGGACGGTCGATGAAAAAGAGGGAGAACATCGGTATCAGGCTCCGGAGCTTTCGTCCCCGCTGACGATCTGCGGCTGCACCCGACTCCCCTCCATCAGACTTCCCGCCGGTTGCACCAGAACCCGCTTTCCGGCCAGATCGTCCGGGAGGATCACCGTCTCCGTATTGGAGAAGGGAGAGACGAAATGGACCTTGCGCAGGGTGTCGTTGGCATCCACGGTATAGAGGAATTCCCCCTGCTGATCCTGGAAGACCCAATCGGGCGAGATGGCCACGACCGGCATCCTGTCATGGATGATGAGCTGCACCGTAACGAAACTCCCCGGAAGGATCGCCTCGTCGGGATTGGCCACCCTGGCCCGCATGGCGACGGTCCCCGTGGTCTCGTCGGCCCGGCTGGCGATATACTCCACCTGCCCCTTCAGACGGATCGCGGGGTTGTCCCTCAGATAGATCTCCACATCGGGGAAAGGTTTGGCTTTGTAGTGTTGGATCGCCGCCATCTCCCGGGTACTGGGGAAGAAGCCCACCTGAAGCTTCCGGCTGTCGACGATGGAAGCGAGCCGGGTCCCGGGAGAGACCAGGTTGCCCGGCTTGACGAACTCCTGCCCGATCTTGCCGTCAATGGGGGCTTTGACATCACAGTAGGAGAGCTTCAGCTTCGCATCCTCCACCAACACCTCGTCGGCCCTGATGGTCGCCTCCAGCTCCTTGCGGGCCGCCTCCAGCTGTTCCAGTTTCTGCCGCGGAGCCAGCTCTTCGGCCACCAGGGGCATATAACGCAGGATATCCGCTTCGGCCAGCTCCAGGGTAGCGCGGTCCTTCTCCTGCTGGGCCAGAGCTTTGTTGTAATCGGCCAGATAATCGCTTTTGTCGATATGGAAAAGGACCTGTCCTTTGTGGACACTCTGCCCCGCTTTGAAGGTCTGCTCCTGGATCTCCCCCTTGACCCGGGCCACCACTGTTGCCGATTCGTAGGCCTCCGCCTTGCTGCTGTACTCCACCCAGATCTTTCGAGGCTCTTTTTTCAGGATCTCCACTTTGACCTGGGGGAGTGCTTTGACCGGTGAAGGATTCTCCGCCTTCTCTCTCCCGCACCCTGTGATGACGAGGAGAAGAAGCCCCGTCGCCAACCAGACCATCGATCCCTTTACGATCTGTGCTCTCACCGGCCCTCCCAACGATCATATATTTTTCGTTGATTATAGTGAATAAGAATAAGAGAACGATTAGAATCTGACGTGGAGGTGTTCAAAGCTCACCAAAGCATCATCCCCACCGAGAGCACCAGCAAGATCGCCATGGTCAGATTGAAGAGCCGGATCTTTCGGGGATCGCGCATGAGCTTTTTGATCCCGCGGCCCGAGAGGGACCATAGGGAGACCGCGGTGAAGGTCATGGCCACTGTCACCGCCGCCGCGGCCCAGAGGCTCCGAGCGTACTCCTGGGGAATGGTATAGAGAGTGACGATGGTCAGAGCCCCGGCCCAGGCTTTGGGATTGACCCACTGCAGCAGCAGAGACTGGCCGAAGGTAATGGGATGACGGGTGAGAGATTCCCCTTCGGCGATCTCCTCTTCTACCGGAGCGGTCGCGATCTTCCAGGCGATCCAGAGGACGAGGATGATGCTGAAATAGCGCAGCACCTCGAAAAGCAGCGGTGCCCGGTCCAGCAGAGGCTTGAGGAAAAAGCCGATCAACAGTAGCATCACCGGAAAGCCGATCGCCACGCCGAATACATGAGGCAGGGTCTTGCGGTAGCCGTGGGAGAAACCGATGGCCAGGGCCAGGATGTTGTTGGGACCGGGGGTGAAGCCGCTGGCGAACTCGAAAAGCACCAGTGCCGTCAGCCAGTCCCAACCGATCATTGCCCTCTCCTTTCCCAAAAGATGCGCTATTATACTCTCAATCATCGTGAAAAAGGGAGAGAAGTATGGCGATGCGCGAAGCGATACTGGGCGGGGGATGTTTCTGGTGCCTCGATGCGGCCTTTCGGCAGATCGACGGGGTGGCGGATGTCATCAGCGGCTACGCCAACGGCCACGTGGAGAATCCCGACTACAAAATGGTCTGCACCGACACCACCGGCCACGCCGAGGTGGTCAAGATCCTCTATGACGATACCAAACTCAGCTACCGGGATCTGCTGGAGATCTTTTACGCCCTCCACGACCCCACGACCCTCAACCGCCAGGGGGCCGATTTCGGCAGCCAATACCGCTCCACGATCCTCTACCAAAGCGATGAAGAACGCCGGATCGCCGAAGAGGTCACCCGGGAAGTGCAGCAGCATCTGGATCGCAGGATCGTCACCAAAATCGAACCGCTGCGCAACTTCTACCCCGCCGAGGAGTACCACCAGAACTACTTCGCCAAAAACCCGACCCAGGGATACTGTCAGATGGTAGTGGCGCCGAAGGTTCGCAAGGTACGGGAGAAGTTCGGGGAGAAGGTCAAAAATTCGCCGAACTTTTGATAGAACTTCTGATTGAGATAGACTTTATGTATGGTATAATGTACATAAAAATGAAAGGAATCCTATGCAAGTCGTAAGTATGACGGAAGCAAGAAACAGTTTCAAATCGATTTTTGATACTGTATATCACGATAATGAAGAGGTCATTATCCATAGAAAAGGGCGCGAAAATGTCGTGATGATTCCTCTGGATGAGTACAACGCTCTCAAAGAGACCAGCTACCTGCTGGGAAATCAGAAAAATGCCGAACATCTCTTCGAGTCCATCGAGCAGCTTCGTAACGGTAAAATCGTGACGAAAAAGATCGTTGATCTCTCCGAATAGATGAAGCTCATCTTTAGCCAAAATGCCTGGGACGATTACCTCTACTGGCAACACAATGACAAACAGACTCTCAAGCGAATCAATCAGCTGATCAAAGATATCCGAAGAGATCCGTTTAACGGCTTGGGAAAACCGGAGCCGTTGAGACATCAACTAAGCGGTTTCTGGTCCAGACGGATCACAAGCGAACACCGACTCGTCTACACGGTCGATGATGAAAGCATCATCATTATCGCCTGCAGATTTCACTATTGAATATTCCAATAGAGTGCGCAGAAAAACCGAAACGTTCTCTCTCCGTCATCCCGAACTTGATTCGGGATCCACGGCACAAAGAGTGTTCCAACCCCTGGATTCCGGGTCAAGCCCGGAATGACGGAGGATTTTCATCTCCTTCAATCTGTCACCTCACTTCCCCAGAGGATTGTCACTCCGCTTTTTCTTCTTCCTGCGTTCGAAAGCTTCGTTGGAGGGGGTATCGCTGACGCTGAAGAATCCCGCTCCGTAGAGCACACACCCTTTGCAACCCGGATCACAGGGGTGTGAAAGCAGCCGACACCAGTCGGCGATCCCCTCATGGGTGGTCTGATGCTGACATCCCCATCCGCTGGCCATTTTCACACTCCTTTTGGATTTAGTCGATAGTCGCTAGTCTATAGTCGATAGTTTGAGAGACTCCTAATTCCTCATTCAATCAGTATCGTATCTCAAATCCCTCATAGATCAGATCGTCCTCCTCCAGAGGCTCCATCTCCACCCGTTCGACCTCGCTCAGAGGTGATCCCTCGTAGAGGATCTGCTCGATCGCTTCCAGCTCCTCGTCCGTGGCACGGACCACCACCTCCACCGTTCCGTCGGGAAGATTGCGCACGTAGCCCTGCAGGCCGAGCTCCCGCAGCTTCTGAGCGACGAACTTTCGGTAGAAAACCCCCTGCACTTTGCCATAAACGATAAAGCGGTAACTTTCCATCTCTGCTCTCTTGGACTGTTTATTCAATTATACACCAGAAGGAGTGACGCTATCATTTGAACTCTCTTAAAAACATGCAAGAGAGGTTTTACTCGATAGCGACAAAGGAGCGCTCAACCCGTGAAACGGGCGCTTGCGTTCGCGACTGCCAGAGCTATCGAGTAAAACCGGCAATTTCTCAGAGAACTCAATTGTATATGGTATAAAAAAGAGAAGGGGAAGGCTTTATCTTATCGGTTTATCGGACGGGATCAGCCAAACTGATCCCCGATGGGGAGATCAGAGCTGGGGACCGGCGGCGGAGTAGTCGAACTTGGCGCCCCGATCGTTATAACGATTGAAGTTTTCGATGAACATCGCCGCCAGCTTGCGGAGCTGCTCGTCGTAGGCGATCTTGTCCTCCCAGGTGTTGCGGGGGTTGAGGACCGTATTGTCGGCGACACCCTCCAGGGCTTTGGGGATCTGGAGGTTGAAGACCGGCAGGGTTTCGAACTCGACGTCGTTGATGGAGCCGTTGAGGATGCCGTTGATGCAGGCACGGGTATCCTTGATGCTCATCCGCTTGCCCACACCGTAGGGACCGCCGGTCCAGCCGGTATTGACCAGATAGACGTTGACCTCGTGCTCGTCGATCTTTTTGCCCAGGAGCTCGGCATAGACCGTGGGATGCAGAGGCAGGAAGGCTTCGCCGAAGCAGGCACTGAAGGTGGCCACCGGCTCGGTGATCCCCCGCTCGGTCCCGGCCACTTTGGCGGTGTAGCCGCTGAGGAAGTAGTACATCGCCTGCTCTTTGCTCAGTTTGCTCACGGGAGGCAGGACACCGAAAGCGTCGGCGGTGAGGAAGATGATATTCTGGGGATGACCGCCCATCAGGGTACACTCGTGGTTCTCGATATGCTCGATGGGGTAACTCACCCGGGTATTTTCGGTCTTGGATTTGTCGCTGTAGTCCACTTTGCCGTTTTCATCGGCTACGACGTTTTCGAGAAGCGCACCGGGGCGGATGGCGTTGTAGATCTCGGGTTCGCTCTCGGCGTCGAGATTGATCACTTTGGCGTAGCATCCTCCCTCGAAGTTGAAGACACCTTCATCGTCCCATCCGTGCTCGTCGTCACCGATCAACGCCCGGTTGGGATCGGTAGAGAGGGTGGTCTTGCCGGTACCCGAGAGGCCGA
>JALWZI010000147.1 GCA_027002755.1 Campylobacteraceae bacterium
ATTGGGGGTAGAGCTGCGCCTGCTGCTGCATGATCCTGTCCCGTGTCACCTTGGCCAGAATACTGGCGGCACTCACTTCCCGGATCCTGCCGTCGGCCTTGACCATCGTGGTGATCTCCGTCACGCCATAACGGCTGTTCCCGTCAAAGAGGAAGCGTACCCCCAGTCCTCCCAGCACCGCCACGATCTCCTCCAGCGCTTTGCGCAGACACCAGGAGATCCCGTGACCGTCGATCTCGGCGGCCTCGATCACCACCAGATGGTAGCGGCTGCGCTCCAGAATGCGCTCATAGAATCGCTCCCGCTGTTTGGCATCGAGTTTTTTGGAATCCTGCAATCCGTTGATCCTTTGCAACAGGATCACCCCCGCCACCACCAGGGGACCGGCCAGGGGTCCCCGGCCCGCTTCGTCGATACCGCAGAGGGCAAACGCCTCCTCTTCCGGGAGATTTTCGAAGAGATTTCGTACTTTTTTGCTCTGATTAACCACCCGTTTACCCCCCATTGGCTGACGGTTTATAAGCCTGGCCTATACTAGCACTATCAGAAGGTTGATGCGGGTCGACCTTCCGAGAGCTCCTTGTTTTTACAGTGATTTGCAGGAAAGAGTTTCTCTCTTTGTTTCCTCTTTCCTTTTCCCCTCTTTCAGCTACCATTGAGTCGAGAAGATCTACCGCCGAAAGGCGGTTTGCGGCTTTGCCGCCATCTCCCTTGCTCCAGTCCATTCTCTCCGAACGATTCCGGATCAATCCTGATAGTGCCGATGCTTCGCCCCATGCTCCTCCAGGAGCTCTTTGACACGCCCCTGTCCCATTTTTCGGGCATAATCCAGGGCAGTCATTCCGTAACGGTCCACAGCATTGATATCGGCGCCTTCCTGCAGCAGATACTCCACCATCTCCGTATCGTTGAAGGCCGCTGCCAGCATCAGGGGGGTCATCCCGCTTTTGCGGCGGCTCTGATCGAGACTGATCCCCTGCTCCTTGCAGAGGCGGACAATGTCGGGACGGCGGTATTTGATGGCGATGTCCAGGGCCCCCAGCCCCTCCCGGTTGGTATAGTCCAGATCCAGACCCGCCTTCAGCAGCAGATCCAAGGCTTCCAGGCTGATCCCCTTCATGATGAGATAGAAGAGCAGCGGAATCTCGTCCGGTTCGTCCAGATCATACTCCTCCCCGATCACCACATCGGCATCGAGATCGACATTCCCCTCCGCCAGAAGCTTACGGATCGCCACCAGATTGTCCCGCTCGATCGCCTCCAGCAGGCTTTTGAGCTCGGAGCGGGGCTTCATGCGCCTCCACCGAAGGGGTTGAGGCCGCCCAGCATCCCCATCGCCTGGGCCTTTTTGTTGTCTTCCACCATTTTCATCACATCGTTGATGGTACTGATGAGCAGGATCTGGAGGGCCTCTTTGTCCTCCATGAGCGAATCGTCAATGGTGATATCGATGATCTCTCCCGCACCGTTGGCACTGACCTGCACCATACCCCCGCCCCCTTTGGCGGTGAGGATCGTCTCTTTGGACTTCTCCTGGAGCTCCTGGGCTTTCGCCTGCATCTGCTCCATCATCTTGCCCATATTCTTCAGATCGAGACCTTCAAACATTTTCGCTCCTACTCCAGACCCTCGAAGGCCTGGGCAATGGTGTTGTCGTCATTGAGGATGACGATCCTGGGCCGATAGTCGTCGGCCTCTTTCTCCTCCATCTGGGCATAGGCGATGATGATGATCTTGTCACCCCGGTGCACCTTTCTCGCAGCGGCACCGTTGAGGCAGATCTCCCGTTTGCCCGCTTCTCCGGGGATAATGTAGGTGGAGAAACGCTCCCCGTTGTTGACGTTGACGATATCGACCTTCTGTCCCACCCGCATGCCGGCAGCCTCCAGCAGCTTCCGGTCGATGGTGATGGAACCGACATAGTCGAGATTGGCGTCGGTGACCGTCGCCCGATGGATCTTGCTCTGCAGCATCGTGATCTGCATACTTTGCTACTCCTTGGCAGCGCCGGAGGCGCCACACTGAAAATTCAGAAAGAAATGCTGGATCAGCCCTTCTTTCTATCTTTTCATTATAACAAAAGGAGGAGATTCCTCCCCCGAGACGGGGATCAGCGTGCCATCTGGGCCGGATCGACCGGTTCACCCCAGAACTCCTCGGGGATCACATACTCCTCGACCACCTTGCCGCCGAGGATATGCTCTTCGATGATCCGATCGATCTTCTCTTTGGTGAGATTGACATACATCGTATGACCGGGCTCGACCAGCATCACCGGCCCCTGCTGGCAGCGTCCCAGGCATCCGGTCTGCACCGGCTGGACCGTTCCGATGATCCCTTTCATCATCAGCTGTTGTGCCAGATGTTGAAAGAGCTGCTGGCTCTCGGGGTCGTCCTGCCGCACACAACTGGGTTTGGGCATCCCCGGAGGGGCGCTCTGCTGGCATTTGAAGATGTAGTAGGCGGGTTGCGGCATTCCGGGTGTCGTCATCGTGACTCCTTTAAATCTGAGTAATTTTGTCTGGTTTGTAAGGAATTTTAGCATAAAATCTTGAAAAGATTGACGACGGTCATGTAGACAGGTGGATCAAGCCGTTACAATGCCGTAACAATGAAACGACAGAGGAGTGATTGATGAACTATCCGGAATTTTTCGATCGGGCACCGGTCTTCCGGCTCTTCGATCCCCTGGGGAACTTCCTGGGGGCTTTTGAGGAGGGGCTTGTGGAGATCCGCTACCTGGATTGTGTCAAACTGGCCGGTCACTCCTGCCCTACCGTTGCCGGAGCCTTCCTGATGACCTGGCGGGGTCTGGAAACCCTTTTCGGACCGGAAACACTGCCGACCCGTAGCGAGATCCGGGTAGAGATGCAGCAGAGCAAAGGGGAAGGGGTCACCGGGGTCATCGGCAATGTGGCCGCCTTCATCTGCGGAGCGGGTGACGAGGGGGGGTTCGCCGGGATCGGCGGGCATTTCTCCCGGCGGGACCTGCTTCGGTACGGCGTCGCCGATGTGGCGGGAGACCTCCGCCTCACCCGGACCGACACCGGTGCCTCGGTCACATTACGGCTGGATACCTCCGTCGTGGGAGGGTCGCCCGAAATGATGCCCCTGATGCAAAAAGCCCTTCGCGGCGAAGCCCTGCCCGAAGAGCTCCGCAAATTCCGGGAGCTCTGGCAGGGACGAGTGGAAGCGATGCTCACCACCCCGGAACTCTGGGAAAAAATCGCGATCATTACTGAACAGTCTTAAGATTTCAACCAAGGAGTTACGATGCAGATTTCCAACTACATGACCCACGAGCACCGCGCCTGTGACGCGGTCTTCGCCGAGGCGGAAAAGGCGGCGGCGGCCGGAGACTGGGCCGAGGCGGAGAAGAAGTTTCTTGAGTTCTCCAACGACACCCTGACCCATTTCAAGAAGGAAGAGGAAGAACTCTTCCCCGCTTTCGAAGCGAAAACCGGCTCCAGCGAAGGCCCCACCCAGGTGATGCGCTTCGAGCATGAACAGGTACGGGGGCTCATCGGCAAGATGGCCGAAGCCGTGGAAAAACAGGATCGCGACGCCTATCTCTCTCTGGCCGAATCGATGATGATCCTGCTGCAGCAGCACAACATGAAAGAGGAGCAGATGCTCTACGCCATGTGCGACCGGGTTCTTCCCCCGGAGGAGAAGAGCACCCTGATCGACGAGATGGAGAAGGTGGAACTGTGATCCGACGTTCCCTGGACGCACGAGGGATGGAGCATCCCGAGCCTCTGGAGAAGGCCATCGCCATTCTACGGGAGCTCGACGAAGAGAGTTACCTCCATATGCTCCACCGCAAGGAACCTCTGCCATTGTTGGCGCTGGCGAGGGAACACCGCCTCAACCATCTCAGCCGTTGCGACGCGACCGGCGTGTGGCACATCCTCATCACCCCCAACACTTCCGTGGACCTGGCTCAACTCCTGGAGACCGAAAGCGTTCCGGCATAGGTCGGAATTTTACTCCCCAAAATCACATAAGGAGTCTCAGATGTTTCAAAACAGCGGACTCTCCCTCGACCAGGCACCTCCGATCTCCGTGGTCCTGCGCTTCTTTCTGGCCGGTTCCCTCTGGGGAATCGCTGCCGGAGCCTGGCTACTGCTGCAGGGGCCGTCGGCCCTGAACCCCGCCGCGCCTCAGGGTCTGATCCTCACTCATCTCCTGACCCTGGGGGTGATGCTCTCGTTTATGCTGGGGGCACTCTTTCAGATGCTGCCGGTCCTGGCGGGGATCGCCCTGAAGGATCCGGTCACTCTGGCGATCCGAAGTCAGTGGCCGATCCTTTTCGGTACACTCCTGCTGTTATGCGCTTTCGGCAGCGGATCCGCCGTACTCTACTTCCTGGCCGCTCTGCTGCTGGGGATGGGGCTCCTGCCTGTCGCCTGGCGGATGCTGCAGCGGCTCTACCGGCTGAGGGACCACTCCGCCTCCTCCCGCGGGATGGGGTTCGCTCTCTACAATCTTCTGCTGCTGGTTCTGCTGGGCTTCTGGATGGTCGCGCTCCTGGGAGGATGGACGTTCCGGGGTGATCTGCTGGCGCTGCGGCAGGTTCATCTGGGCCTGGGGCTGCTGGGATGGATCGCCCTGCTGATCGTCTCTGTCAGCTTCCAGGTGATCGAGATGTTCTATGTCACTCCCCCCTATCCCAAATCCTACGCCCGATGCCTTCCCTCCCTGGTTACGGGACTTCTGACTCTGGAGTTCGTCGCGGTACTGAACCTTCCGGCAATGCAGCCTTGGATCGAAAGTCTGGCTGCCCTTCTGGTGGGAATCCATGCGCTTTTGACTCTGCGGCGGCTCTCCCAGCGCCAACGCCCCCTCGCTGATGCTACCGTCTGGTTCTGGCGGATCGGCATGGGGACTCTCGCCACCGCGATGCTCCTCTGGATCGTAGGCGACTTTACAACCCTGTCAATCGCCTGGAGTGAAACGCTTTACACGCTTTATGCCGCGTTCGCTCTCAGTGTTGTTTTTGCCATGGCCTACAAGATCGTTCCCTTCCTTACCTGGTTCCACCTCAACGCCCAGGGTTATTTCAACGCTCCCATGATGCACGAGGTGATCCATCCCCGGTATGCGATACGTCATCTATCTATCCATTTGACAACGCTCTTTACAGCCCTGTTCGCTGCCTGGACGACCCCGGAGCTCTGGCATCTTACCGGTGCGCTGCTGCTTTTTTCCTTCGCCTGGATCGCCCTGGCGATCTATCGGGCCTGGCATCGCTATCTCGAGGTGCAGGCAAGCGGGGAAAAGTTCGAGTTTCCTTCGATGACATAGGCCCGGGGTGATCTCGGATTTTCTCTGACAAGTTACTATTGGCATCTTGTCAAATAGCATGACAATACTCGGAAAAGAGTGGGAAAGGAGATCAGCGTTTGAGATAGTCGGTGAGGATCTGCGCATGGTCGAAACAGAGCTTCTCCAGCGGGATCGCCTCCAGAGGATAGATCCGGGCGGTTTTGGCATCGTCTCCGCCCCTTGGGATGCCGGAAGCTTCGCAGAGAAAGACGCAGCTGGCGGTATGAAAGCGCGGATCCCGCTGCGGATCGCTGTAGACCCCCAGCAGACGGCGGATCCGTACCTCCAGTCCCGTCTCCTCCCGCATCTCCCGCACGCAGGCCTCCTCGACCCGCTCACCTACTTCGACGAAGCCGCCGGGCAAGGCCAGGCCTCGGGGTTCGTTTCTTCGTTCGATGAGGACGATGCCTTTGAAATCATCCCCTTCGTAGATCTCGATGATCCCGTCGGTGGCCAGATGGGGAGTGCGTATCATGCGGGATTCACTCCTTTTGCCGCCAGAATCTCCCGTGCGACAACCCGGTCGTCGAAGGGATGCTTGACCCCACCGATCTCCTGGTAATCTTCGTCCCCTTTGCCCAGGATCAGCAGAATCTCCCCCTCTTCCAGTTCCTCGATGGCCCGTTCGATGGCTTCCCGCCGATCGACGATGGCCTGGACATTCTCTTTGCCTTTCAGGCCGACCAATATCTCGTCGATGATCGCTTCGGGATCTTCGCTGCGGGGGTTGTCGCTGGTAACGTAGATCTTTTTGGCGAAGCGGCCGGCGACGGCCCCCATCTTGGGGCGCTTGCCCCGGTCCCGGTCTCCGCCGGCCCCGAAGACCACCGCCAGTTCCTTGTCCTTGAGGCTGTCGAGAACCCGGTACATCCCGTCGTCGGTGTGAGCGAAATCGACGATGATCATGGGCTTCCGGCTCACCACTTCCATCCGTCCGCTCACCCCGCCGAAATACTCCACCTGTTCGCAGATTTCCGCCAAGGGACGGTCGGTCAGCAACTTCACCGCCGAGATGGCCGCCGTGAGGTTGTAGAGATTGAATAGCCCCATCATATTGGAGAAAAAGGCCTCCTGCTCCTGCCGGTACTGGATTACGCCGCTGATCCCCCCCTGGAGAGAGTAGGCCATGATTTTGAACGTCGCCGGTTCTTCGATCCCGTAGGTGTAGGCGTTGTTCGCATTGAAACGGATCGTTTTGATCTCGTCTTTGTTAATCAGTTTGGGGGTGCTGTCGGCGAAGAAGCGGCTCTTGACCCGTCGATACTCTTCGACGGTGCCGTGGTAGTCCAGATGGTCCCGGGTGACGTTGGTGTGGATCTTCAGGGCGAAGTCGATCCCCTCGATCCGCTCCTGATCGATGGCATGGGAGCTCACCTCCATCACGAAATACTCCGCTCCCGCCTCTTTGGCCCGTTTCATGTTCCAGAGCGTCTCCAGGATCGACGGGGTCGTCATATGTTTCTCTTCGATGGCCCGGTCATTCACAAAAAGTCCCCGGGTTCCCTGCAAGGCAGCCGAGTACCCCAGATCGATCAGCAGGGAATAGACCAGCGCTGTCGTCGTGGTCTTACCGTTGGTTCCGGTCACACCGACGACCTTCATCCCCTCCAGGTCCCAGGCTTCGATCAACTCCCTGGGTGTCAGAGTGGGCGTCGATTCATCGAGTTTTTCCCGATAGGGAGCGTTCTGCGCCGTCGCCAGCAGCAGACGGCCTTCACCGAGTTCCCGGGTATTGTCGGTCAGTTCACGGAAAGATTCCGTTTCGAAGGGAACGATCACTTCGACTCGTCTTTCACCAGATGGTAGAGGGCGTAGATCTCCTGATCAGGGCCGAAACTCTCCGCCAGCGAGTCCAGATAGCCCAGGGCCATCTCCCGGTATCCGGCCTCGACCAGTCGCTTGATAAAATCGATGAACTCTTCCCGGGTACGGATCACGACCCGGGTCGAGAACATGATATCTTCGAAGGCCTCCCGGAAACTGCCCTTCTCTCCCACCAGATCGATGAAGTCGCTGTAGCGGATCCCCTCCTCAATCTCCGCCTCTTCCAGGCCGCCCAGCAGCTGTTCCTGGATCACGACACGGGTGGCGTAGATCGTCTGCATCAGCTCGTCGATGATCTTCTCCGCATCTTCGTTGGAACCCTTGATCGCCTGATAGTAGTCGAAGAGCGCCTGGGCATCCTCGTCGCTCTCCAGTCCCATATCGCTGAGGAAGACCCCGATCCGGGCATCCTTGAGCTGGGGATAGTCCCGAAGAAGCAGACTGTATATTTTCAAAGCGTTGTTATAGTCTCTTTTGAGAAACTGCTCTTCGGCACGTTGCAATAAAACTCGCTTATTTGTCATTGTACCTCTCTTTCTCTTGCTGAGATAATTGTAGCACATACTACGATTCATATAAGCATAAATTCAGGGATTTGCAGGCGACTCAGGTTGCATTTTTTGAGAAGAATTCATGTGGAGTGGTACGCCCAGGAGGATTCGAACCCCCGACCTTCGGAACCGGAATCCGACGCTCTATCCAGCTGAGCTATGGGCGCATATTGAAGGGTCGGACCCAAAGAGGTCCGGAATTATAGCAAAACTCAGACGAGTTCGATAATCGCCATCTCCGCGGCATCGCCTTTGCGGACACGGGTCTTGATGATCCGGGTATATCCCCCGTTGCGCTCCTTGTATTCGGGCGCGATCTCTTCGACGAGCTTCTTGGTGGATTCCTTGTCCTGAAGCTGGGCGAAGACGGCGCGGTGGGCATTGAAATCACCGGCAGCAGCTTTGCTGATCAGCTTCTCGTAGTACTTCCGCAGCTCTTTTGCTTTGGGCAGGGTCGTCTCGATCCGCCCGTGCTCCGTCAGGGCGATGGCCAGGTTCTTCAGCAACGCGGCGCGATGCTGGGATTTGCGGCCCAGTTTGCGATATCCATGTCTATGTCTCATGGCTGTCCTTTGTTATTCTTTTAGTTGTGCGATTTTCTTGCTCAGGGCTGCACGGGTCTCTTCGTCCAGCTCAAAATCGGGACCGAAGCCATGCTCCGCCAGAACCTCCTGGATCTCGTCCAGGGATTTCTTGCCCAGGTTCTTGATCTCTTTGAGCTCGTTCTCGCTCATCAGAACCAGTTCTCCCAGGTATTTGATCCCGGCACGATCCAGGGAGTTGAAACTCCGGGCACCCAGTCCCAGCGTATCGACGGGAACCAGGAAGCTTTTGAGCTCACTGCCGGCACCGGCGTTCTCGTTCTCCCGCTCGAGATCCAGGTTCATGACGTTCCCGAAAACCGACATCTGCTTGTGCATCGTCTCCAGGGCGTTGGCGAAAGCCGTCACCGGAGCGATCTGACCGTCGGTCTCGATCTCGAAAACGATCTTTTCGTAGTCGGGATTGTCTTCGACCAGTACGTTCTCGATCGTATAGTTGGCTTTGCGGACCGGCGTGAAGAAGGCGTCCAGCGCGATCGCATTGCTGTCGATCTCTTCCCGCAGGTCTTCACTGGGAACGTAGCCGATCCCTTTGGCGATCTCCAGGGTGAACTCCAGCTCTCCGTCCTCGTTGAGTGTCGCCAGAGGCAACTCGGGATTGACCACTTCGACCTGGTCGTTGTTCAGATCGCCGGCTTTGACCTCTTTGGGGCCCTTGAAGCTGTAGCTGACTACGGCGCGGTCCAGCCCCTCATTGATCTTGAAACGGATATTCTTGAGGTTGATGATGAAGACAGCGATGTCCTCGTGCATTCCCCGGATCGAGTCGAACTCGTGGGCGGCACCCTCGATCTTCAGAGAGATGGGAGCGTATCCGATGGAGCTTCCCAGCAGCAGCCGCCGCAGAGGATGCGCCAAGGTTACCGCATAACCACTCTCGAAAGGGTAGGCGATCACCTGCGCCCGGTTTTCGCTGATCTCATTGATTTCCACCTCACTGGGCAGAAAAGGCGCGGTTTTAATTTTTCTCATAAGCCAGCCTTTGCTAATTTTACTTGGAGTAAAGCTCGACGATCAGACGCTCTTCAACGGGAATGGAGATCTCTTCTCTCTCGGGAATCCGGGTAAAGATCCCGAAGAGCTTCTCTTTGTCCACATCCACCCACTCGACGATCCCGGTCTGATTGGTCAGTTCCATCGCCCGCTGGATCTGGGGGTTGTTCTTGCTCTTTTCGCGCACTTCGACCTTCTGGCCGGGCTGAACCCGATAGGAGGGGATATCCACCCGCTTGCCGTCGACCAAGATGTGACCATGGTTGACCAGCTGACGAGCAAAAGCACGGGTCGTGGCGAAGCCCATGCGGTAGACCACGTTGTCCAGGCGCTGTTCCAGCAGCTGGATCAACAGCTCACCGGTGTTGCCTTCGCGGCGATTGGCCTCTTTGAAGATCGCACGGAACTGCTTCTCGCTGACTCCGTACATGAACTTGGCCTTCTGCTTTTCGCGCAGCTGCAGGCCGTATTCGCTGATCTTGGTCCGGCGCTGACCGTGCTGCCCGGGAGGATAGGGGCGCTTCTCCAGCGCACTCTTGCCGGCGAGACGACGCTCGCCCTTGAGACCGAGATCGACTCCGAGTCTCCGCTCCAGTTTTTCTCTGGGACCTCTGTATCTTGCCATCTGTTTACCTTTTGACTTTTTTCTTGTTCGTTATTCAGTAATATTCGCTCAACCCGAAAAACGGCATCATCAGACGCGGCGTTTTTTCGGGGGACGGCATCCATTGTGGGGCAACGGCGTGATATCCTTGAACCAGATCACACGGATCCCCTCGACGGCACCGACGGACTTGACAGCCGTATCCCGACCGGAACCGGGGCCCTGGACTTTGATCCCGACCTCTTTGATTCCGTACTCTTTGGCCTTGCTCATGGCATCTTCGACCGCCTGCTGTGCCGCATAGGGCGTGGACTTTTTGCTTCCCTTGAAGCCCAGCGCACCGGCACTGCTCCAGGTCAGAACATTGCCCATCTCATCGGTCACGGTGATGACGGTATTGTTGAAAGTAGCCGCGATATAGACGACACCGCGGGCGACGCTCTTTTTGATCTTTTTCTTAGCCATACTCTACTGCTCCTTATGCTGAACCGACAGTTTTACGCTTGCCCTTGCGGGTCCGGGCGTTGGTCTTGGTCTTCTGTCCGCGGACGGGCAGACCTCTACGATGGCGAAGGCCACGGTAGTTTCCGAGATCCATCAGGGTCTTGATGTCCATCATGACCTTTTTGCGGAGGTCTCCCTCCACCATGTAGTTCTCCTGGATCTCTTTCCGGATGGTCGCCGCTTCCGCATCGGTCAGCTCATGAACGCGCTTGTCGTAGCTGATGCCGGTCGCGTCCAGGATCTTTCGGGAGCTGGTCAGACCGATCCCGTAGATATAGGTCAGGGCATACTCCATACGCTTGCTTTTGGGCAAATCTACACCTGCAATACGTGCCATGCTTATCCTTGTCTCTGTTTATGCTTGGGATTTTTGCAAATCACTCTGACGACGCCTTTGCGCTTGATGATCTTGCAATCATCGCACATCTTCTTGACCGAGGGTCTAACCTTCATAGGGTTCTCCTGTACTGTTTTGCACCTGGTTGTCGCGTGGTTCGTTGAGAGTCTCTACGAACCAACCCTTAGCGAAGCGGTGCCACCTCGATAAAGGTTCTTCACGCAGTCCCTTCCCACTCCGCCATACGGGTATGTGCGGAATTTTGGGGGACGTGATTTTATCAAATTTTTTTTGATTTTCCGCTTAAACGGAAGGGAGGAACGGCGAAGCTCCAGCCTGCAGGAGGAATGCCGTGTTTACTTGTAACGGAAAGTGATCCGTCCTTTGTCGAGGCTGTAGGGGGTCAGCTCCACCTTGACGCGGTCGCCGGGGAGGATCTTGATATAGTGCATACGCATCTTTCCGGCGATGTGGCAGAGGACCACATGGCCGTTGTCCAGCTCGACACGGAAGGTCGCGTTGGGGAGTGCTTCGATCACTTTGCCGTCAATTTCGATTACATCATCTTTCGCCAAGTTTCCATCCTTTTGTTCTTGGTTTGTCTCTGCCGCTTCGGGCACACCCGCGACCGTCGTGACGGGCACAGGTCTGACCGGAGACTCAGGGAAGGGTCAGGATGACCGCCTTGCCGTCGACCACGGCCACCTGATGCTCATAGTGGCTGCCCCGGAGGCCGTCCTCGCTCACCACCGACCACTCATCCTCCAGGAGCACCGGTTCGCCGCTCTGCTGGCAGACCATCGGCTCCAGGCAGAAGACCATACCGTTTTTGATCTTGGGCCCCTGGTTGGCTTTGCCCTCCAGATAGTTGAGGATATTGGGTTCGTCGTGAGGTTTGGTGCCGATCCCGTGGCCGCAGTAGTTGCGCAGCGGAACATATCCGCGGGAGGTGATCCCCTCTTCGAGGATCGCACTGAGCTCTTTGAAGCGCATCCCCTGCCGGATCGCCTCGATCGCCTCATAGAGGGTTTCCCGGGAGCAGTCGATGAGACGCTGATCCTCTTCCGAGATCCTGCCCACCGGCATGGTGATGGCCGCATCCCCGTAATAGCCTTCGAGTTTCGTCCCGATATCCAGCCCCAGAATGTCTCCCTCCTGGACCTTGTAGTCGGTCGGGACTCCGTGGATGATCACTTCGTTGACCGAGGTACAGACAGCCGCAGGGAAACCGTACAATCCCTTGAAAGAGGGTTCGGCCCCGAGTTTCCTCAGAAACTCCTCTCCCAAAGCATCGATCTCTTTGAGACTCATTCCGGGCTTGACCGTCTCTTCGAGATAGGCCAGGGTCTGTCCGACGATGGCTCCGGCACGCCGCAGCGTGTCGATCTCGGACGGTTTACGCAGAGGAATCGCCATCAGAGTCCCACGTTCCCGAGAGTTTCGTACTGGCTCATCGTCCGCTGTGCCTCAATCTTACGCATCGTATCCAGTGCCACCTGCACCACGATCAGAACGGCGGTCCCTCCGAAATAGAAAGAGGCGCCCAGCGCATTGATCAGAATAAAAGGCAAAGTCGAGATTATCGCCAGATAGAGCGATCCCCATACCGTCAGTTTGCTGGCTACATCGGTCAGGAAGGCCGCGGTCTGTTCACCGGGTCGCACCCCGGGGATGAAACCGCCCTGTCGCTTGAGGTTGTCAGCGATATCCTTGGCATTGAAGGCGATCGATGCATAGAAGAAGGCGAAGAAGATCACCAGCAGGAACATGATCGCATTGTAGACCAGCCCGCCGGGGTGGAGGATATCCGCCACCGTCGTGACCCACTTGTTGGTACTCGCCTGCAGCAGCGTCAGCGGGAACATCAGAACTGCACTGGCGAAGATCGGGGGAATGACGCCGGAGAGGTTGACCCGGACCGGGATATAGTTCATCACCCGTTTATGCTGGTTCTGCATGATCGTTTTGCGGGAGTAGCTGATGGGGATCCGCCGTTCGCCAAGTTCCACATAGATGATGATGAGGATCGTCGCGATCATGATCACCAGGATCGCCAGGACCACCAGGAAATTCATGGTACCGGAGTTGACCGCGGCAATGGTGTTGCCGATAGCCGCGGGGATCCCGGAGACGATCCCGGCGAAGATGATCAGGGAGATCCCGTTTCCGACCCCTTTCTGGGTGATCTGCTCACCGAACCACATCAGCAGCATGGTCCCTGTCAGCATCGAAAAGACGGCCAGGATCACGAAGTGGGTCGGATCGATCATGACCGCACTCTGTCCCGCACCGCCTTTCATCGCCTGAAGCCCCATGGAGACACCGACGGCCTGGACCACGGTGATGAAGATGGTGCCGTAACGGATGATCTGCATATATTTCTGCATACCGTCACGCTCTTTTTTCATCTGTCCCAGTGCCGGGAAAGTGGCAGCCAGCAGTTCCATGACGATGGCAGCGGTGATATAGGGCATGATTCCGAGGGAGATGATGGACATACGGCGGATCGCGTTGCCGCTGAACATGTTGGCGAGGCCCAGGGCGTTGTTGGCGTTCTGATCGAAGAAGTGCTTGATCACCTCCAGATCAACGCCCGGGATCGGGATGTATGCTAAAACTCTGTAAGCAAAAAGAAATCCAAGCGTAATCAGGATCTTCTGAGTCAAAGCATTTCCCATGATTACTTCCTGCTGGTGGTTACAGCATCATCCTTGATCTTGGCAGCGAGATCTTTGGCTCCCGTACCGATAAGTTTAACGCGTGTGACGTTTTTGCCCAGCTTGTGGACGCCGCGGATGGTTTCCAGCGTGATCTCTTCCAGTTCGGCGACCGCTTTGATCCGGTCGACGTTGATCACGTAGGGTTTCTCGACATGAGAAACGAATCCCACTTTGGGCAGCCGCTTGTAGAGAGGCTGCTGCCCTCCTTCGAATCCGCGCTTGCGGCTGTACCCTGTACGGGATTTCTGGCCTTTCTGACCCCGTCCGGCAGTTTTTCCGGTTCCGGAACCCTGACCGCGGCCTACACGCTTTTTGCTGTGAGTCGAGCCGGGTGCCGGCTGAAGATTATGCAAACCCATAACTGCTCCTTAACCTTTGATTCTGGTGAGCGCTTCGATGGTGCAGCGTACCAGGTTGTTGGGGTTGTTGGACCCGATCGATTTGGCGATGATATCTTTGATCCCTGCCAGTTCGATGACGGGACGTGCCGCACCCCCGGCAATCGCACCGGTACCCTCGCTGGCCGGGCGCAGAACGATCCGGCTGGCGTTGTACTTGTGCTCGATGTCGTGGGCGATGGTGGTTCCCTTGATCCCTTTGATGGTCACCAGGTTCTTGAAAGCGTCGTCGACGGCTTTCTTGATGGCGTCGGGAACTTCCTTCGCTTTGCCGTAACCGTAGCCGATGGTACCGTTGCGGTCACCGATGACGACCAGCGCCGTGAAGCGGAAACGGCGTCCACCTTTGACGACCTTGGTCACCCGTCCGATGTTGACGACGACCTCTTCGAAATCTTCTCTGTTGATGTGTTCCATTTACGCTTCCTTAAAACTTGATCCCGGCGTCCCGGAGAGCGTCGGCAAAGGACGCTACCACGCCGTGATAGAGATATCCGTTACGATCGAAGACGATCTGCTCGATCTGGGCGGCCTTGAGCTTTTCGGCCAGATCCGCCGCCACCTTCTTGACATCCTCTTTGTTGGCTTTCAGACCCAGTTTGCGGCCGTCGGCATAGGCGAGGGTATGCCCGCGATCGTCATCGATCGCCTGGGCATAGAAGTGCTTGTTGGAGCGGAAAACCGTCACCCGGGGCAGCTCGGCGGTTCCATGGATCTTGCCGCGGACACGCTGCTTGCGCTGAGCGTACATTTTATTCTTTTTCTTCTGAATACTTTTCAACATACTAGCGCTCCTTACTTACCTGCCGCTTTACCGGCTTTTCTGATGATCACTTCATCGGTGTATTTGACACCCTTGCCTTTGTAGGGCTCGGGGGGACGGAATCCACGGATCTCCGCTGCGACCTGTCCGACCTGCTGCTTGTCGGTCCCGCTGACGGTGATGATGTTCTTCTCCACCTTGATCTCGATCCCTTCGGGGATCTCGAAATTGATGGGGTGGGAGTAGCCCAGCTGAAGCTCCAGGGTCTTACCGCTGACGTTGGCACGGTAACCGACCCCGTTGATCTCCAGGGACTTGCTGAACCCTTTGTCCAGTCCGATGATGATGTTGTTGAAGAGTGAGCGATAGGTCCCCCAGAAGGCCGAAGCCTCCTTGCTCTCGTCCTTGCGGGTGAAGACCACTTCGTTTTCTTTCACTTCCATATTGACCCGTCCGTGGGTCTCCAGGCGCTTCTCCTGGTTGCCTTTTTTGGCCACCAGCTCGGTTCCTTCGATTTTGACCTCGATCCCGGAGGGGATGCTGACGGGTACTTTTCCTACACGTGACATAGCTTCCCTCCTTACCAGATGCTGCAGATGACTTCGCCACCGCGACCCTGCTTATAGGCTTCATCATTGGGAAGCACGCCGGCGCTGGTGGACACGATCAGGGTTCCGTAACCGTTCTTGAACCGCTTGATCTCCTCTTTGCCCTTGTAGATGCGGCGACCGGGCTTGGAGATCTTTTTGATCTCGTTGATCACGCTGTTGCCGTTGTCATCGTACTTGAGCACCACTTTGATGGTCTTCTTGTTGCCATCTTCTTCGACCGTATAACTCTCCAGATATCCCTTGTCTACCAGAATAGAAACGATTGCCTCAATCATTTTGGAGTGGAGAAGTTCCGTGGTCTCCAGCTTGCGTTGTGCAGCATTTCTTATTCGAGTAAGAGAGTCTGCAATAATGTCTGTCATCATCTTTTACTCCTTCATTACCAGCTTGCTTTACGCATGCCGGGGATCTGACCCTCGGAGGCCATCTTTCTCAGACAAATCCGGCAGATCCCGAAATCTCTGTAGACAGAGTGGGGACGGCCGCAGATGTTACAGCGGGTGTAGGCTTGAACCGCAAACTTGGGCTTGCGCTTCTGCTTGGCGATCATTGATTTCTTTGCCATTACTTTCTTCCTTTCGCAAACGGCATGCCCAGCTTCTCCAGCAGGACAAACGCCTCTTTGTCATCGTCGGTGCTGGTGACGATGGTGATGTTCATCCCGTGGGTCTTCATGATGTTGTCATAGACCACTTCGGGGAACATCAGCTGCTCGTCCAGACCGAAATTGTAGTTGCCGCGTCCGTCGAAGCCCTTGCGGGGAACCCCCCGGAAGTCCTTCACCCTCGGCAGGGCGATGGAGATGAGCTTGTCGAGGAAGTTGTACATATTCTCGCCCCGGAGGGTGACTTTGATCCCGCTGGGAGCGCCCTCTCTGGCTTTGAATCCGGCGACGGACTTCTTGGCCAGGGTGATGACGGCGTGCTGACCGGCGATCAGGCTGATGGTGTCAGCCATGTTCTGGATCAGTTTGCTGTCTTTGCCTTCCTCACCGGCACCGACGCTGATGACGATCTTCTCCAGTTTGGGCGTCTGCATCACGTTTTTGATCTGCAGCTCCTCCCGGAGTGCGGGCACGATGGATGCGTATTTCTCTTTCATTCTGCTCATGATCAGCCCTCCACTTTCTTGACGTTGGAGATGTGGATGGGCATCTCTTTGTTGATGAAACCACCCTCTTTGTTCTCTTCGCTGGGTTTGACCGCTTTGCGGGCGATCTTGCAACCGGCGACGATGACTGCATCTTTCTTGGGGAGGACCTTGAGGACTTCGCCGGTCTTGCCTTTGTCGTCGCCGGCGATGATCATCACCTGGTCACCCTTTTTGATCTTGAATTTCTTTGCCATTACCATACCTCCGGTGCGAGCGATACGATCTTCATGAAGCCCGCATAGCGTGTTTCACGGCTCACCGGCCCGAAGATACGGGTACCGATGGGCTCTTTCTTGTCATCGATGATGACGGCGGCATTGTCGTCGAAGCGGATCAGCGATCCGTTCTCACGCTGGATCTCTTTTTTGGTCCGCACGACGACGGCCTTGACGACCTTTCCTTTTTTGACCTTTCCGTTGGGGATCGCTTTTTTGACGGAAGCGACGATTACATCACCGACGCTGGCGTAGCGCCGCTTGGATCCCCCCAGGACCTTGATACACATGATCTCTTTGGCGCCGCTGTTGTCCGCGACGTTCAATCGGGTAAAACTCTGGATCATCAGCCCTCTCCTCTCTCAACGATTTCGAGAAGACGGAACGCCTTGTTCTTGGAGATGGGTCGGCACTCGACGGCACTGACGGTGTCTCCGACGTTGGCTTCGTTCCGCTCGTCGTGAATCAGATATTTTTTGAAGCGCTTGACGGTCTTGTGGTAGCGGGGGTGCAGGACCTTCCGCTCCACCAGAACCGTCGCGGTCTTGTCTCCGGCCTTTTTGATGACCGTTCCTGAAATTACTCTTTTCGGCATGCTACACCCTTTACTTGGATCTCGCGGCGTTCAGCGCCGTCATGATTCTGGCGACATCTTTTTTGGCCGCTCTCAGCTCGCTGGTATTGGTCAGCTGCATTGTCTTGAGCTTCGCCCGGAGGGTGAAGACTTCCAGTTTTTTCTCTTTGAGCATCGACTCGAGTTCCGCGACGCTCTTCTCTTGAAGATCAGTATATTTCATTGCTCTCTTCCCTTGAAATGATTTTCGTCTTGAAAGGAAGCTTGTGGCAAGCCAGCGTCAGCGCTTCACGTGCCAGTTCCTCGGGAACGCCTGCCATCTCGAAGATGATCCGGCCCGGCTTGACGTTCATCACCCACTTTTCGACAGCACCTTTACCTTTACCCATCCGGGTTTCCAGAGGCTTTTTGGTCAGCGGCTTGTCGGGGAAGACGCGGATCCAGGTTTTCCCGGTCCGGCTGACCCGGCGGGTCATGGCGATACGCGCCGATTCGATCTGTCGGGAGTCGATCCGGCCCGCTTCGGTCGCCTTGATGGCGAATTCACCGAACTCGATTCTGTTGCCGCGGAAGGACTTGCCGCGGTTGCGGCCCTTCTGCTGCTTTCTCCATTTGGTTCGTTTGGGCATCAACATGATTATTCACCTCTTCTTCTGGGTTTGCGGCTCTTGCGCTCTTCTTTGGGCTCGGGCTGGATTCCCTTCTGGAGAACCTCCCCTTTGAAGATCCAGACTTTGACCCCGATGTTTCCGTAGGTAGTCAGCGCTTCGGCGAAGCCGTAGTCGATCTTGGCCCGCAGCGTGTGCAGGGGCACACGGCCCTCCAGGTACCACTCGGTCCGGGCCATTTCGGCACCGCCGAGACGTCCGGAGACCTGGACCTTGATCCCTTTGGCGCCGGATTTGAGCGCTCCCTGGATCGCTTTTTTCATCGCGCGGCGGAAGGCGACACGACGCTCAAGCTGCGTGGCGATGTTCTCGGCCGCCAGCTGTGCGGAGGCCTGGGGACGCTTCTCCTCTTTGATGTTGATGGCCACCTCTTTGCCCAGCATCTGCTGGAGACGCGCCTTGAGCTTCTCGATGTCGGCACCCCGTTTCCCGATGATGATTCCGGGACGGGCGGTGACGATCGTGATGCGGATCTTCTTGACGGTCCGCTCAATGATGATGTTGCTCACCCCCGCATAGAAGAGCTCCTTTTTCAGGAACTTGCGGATTTTGTAATCCTCCGCCAGGAAGTTGGGTGCCCGGTCTTTGGAGGGGTACCAGCGTGACTCCCAGTTGCGGTTGATTCCCAGTCTGAGACCGATAGGATTGACTTTCTGACCCATGGTTACGCTTCCTTTCCGTTAACGAAATTTTTGGCATCGGCGACCGACTCGCGGAAATCACCTTTGAAGCTGTATTTCTCTTCCATCATGGCGATCTGCTCGTCGCTCATGTTGGCCACATCCTCGTAGGTGTAGATTCCCTCGTCGTTGAGCTTCTGCTGATAGGCTTTGCCGATCCCTTTGATTTTGGTCAGATCGTCACCTTTCTTTTCTGAAACTTTGGCTGCCTCTTTG
>JALWZI010000148.1 GCA_027002755.1 Campylobacteraceae bacterium
TCCAATAGGCATGACCAGTAGTCTTTTCGATGGTTATGTTGGTATCCTGGATACTGTTGTCATCGAAATGGATGATTATATGGCAATCCTGTGTCAGGAGTGTGGAATAATCTGGCGTAGTACTGCCGGCATTACCGGCGTAGCCGCGATGAGGGCGCCCCAGATGATCGAAACCGATATACTTTCCTGCGGCTACACCGCAATCCGCTGCAAAGGTGATCCCGTTAGGATCCGAGATCCCGTAGTGACGGGTAATGAAGATATTGGGAGATCTGCCACTTTGTATCTGTGTGGCACAAGGCTGGGAGTTGTCTCCCATCATCGGCTTGCCGTTGGCCGGGTCGTTGACCACCTCCTGGGCATCGATATCCCCCTGCAGGTCTTTGTCTGAAGCAATGTAATAGAACATGCCGTTGTCACTGCATTTCTCGAAACCTATCCTCCAGAAGGCTCGCTGCCAGTTGTTATTCGTGGGCTGGATCACATTGTCGTTCATCGCCATGTAGCGGGCGTATCGGATCGCTGACAAAACGTTTGTCACCGCTTCCTGCTGCGTGTCCCTTTTGAGTCTGGGAATCGCCAAAGCGGCCAAAATGCCCAGAACAATAATCACAAAGATCAACTCCAGCATCGTGAAGGCTCTCAACTTTTCTCTACTGTTTTCCATAAGGTCTATTGTATCACATTAATTTTCATACTCCTGCCTAGCCCCAGAACACCTTACCACCTGTTTGTCGGACGTCACATATATTAATTAATACCTCATATAGGCCATTCCTTGACGTTTTAATGAAAGTCTCAATTCAGATTGACTTAACCCTACCTGTGATATCTTGATAATGGATGAAGATGCATAAGATTGTGCGGCGGTGTGGTGGTACAAGAAAATAGAAGATGTAGCAAGCGTACCACTGGAACTAAGTTGGAGAGCTTGAGGAATGTGAAGATTCCTCAAATATGGAGAGTGGAGAAAAGGGAGAGAAGAAATGGAACGATTTAATTTAAGGTTTCTGAAAGGTACTTTGATTCCGATAATCCTTTTTTTATTATCCCCTGCACAGGCGGTTGAACTTGTAAATGAGCAATTCGCTTCGAATATAAATGGATGGTCGGTCTCAAACCCTTCAAAGGTATACTGGAAACAATCTTTTAATAATAATAACCAAGATGGTTTTATGTTCATTGATAGACGTGACTGGGGGAGAAAGACCTACCACTTTGGTTCGGATTATTCCAACCAAAGTATGGATGTGGAGGTCCGTTGGTGCGCAACAAGTCAATGGGAAAACTGGCAGGACTTTCTTCGCATCAAAGTCAATGGCAGCACAGTTGAAGAAGATTACGATGGTGGTGGTTGTCAAAGGGTAACTTTCACTGCCAATGCCGATAGTAACGGTGATTTTGAAATAGAATTCTCTCCTCGAACCAACAATAATAATGAAGATGCATACATCGATTGGTTTACAGTCAATGGCACTCCCCTCTCCCCTCCTGGGGGTACCGACACCGTCGTGGTCAACAAATCATTGACTACTGCAGGTACCATTGTTATAGGAGACACAGTCACCTATAGCATTACGACAACCAACAAAGGGTATGACAAACGTATAGTGATGCGAGACGGTCTACCGAAGGACCAAGCAGATCCCGATGGTTGGGAGACCACCTATGACGCGTTTGAAAACCTTGCAGTAAGCAATGTACCTGCAGGTGTAACTTGTTCAATACAAGATGGAACTAGCGCTAAATATGTAGAATGTTTTACTGATAACACATACTCACATAATCAATCTTTTACAGTCACAGTATCTGCAAGGGTCAAAAAGACCGGGCACATATGTAATACGGCCCATGCATATAAATATTGGTGGGAATGGAAAAACTCCTCAGAAGTTTGCATGGATGCAGTCAGCATCAATCATCCTCCTGTTGTACAGGATGTCTCTGCCCAAACCAATGCCGATACACCGGTGACCATCCATCTTGACGCCTCAGATCCAGATGTGGGTGATACTATCCAGTCTTATCCCATTGTTACGGGTCCTTCGCACGGATCACTCAGCGGAGCCGAGCCAGACATTACCTATACACCGGATTCAGGCTATTACGGGACAGACACCTTTACCTACCAGGCCATCGACAGCCACGGTGCAGTCTCCAACACTGCCACCGTGACCATCACCGTCAACGGCCTCCCCGTCGCGCAGGATGATGCCACCTCGACCAATCAGGGAACCGCCGTCACCATCGATGTCCTTCACAATGACAGTGATCCCGAGGGGGATCCTCTCACCGTCACCGGAACATCCAACGGTCCCGCCCACGGCAGCGTCACCGTCAACGGAGACAATACTATCACCTACACGCCTGACTTCGGTTACACCGGTAACGACAGTTTCGACTATACCATCAGCGACGGCCGCGGCGGGGCGGCCACCGCGACCGTAACGGTCACCGTCAACGCTTTGACCTGTGGAAACAATCATGGGCTCGATGGGAAATATTACAACAACACCAGTTTCTCTCCCCCTGTTGCCTTGCAACGAATCGATCCCAACCTTGATTTCGCCTGGGGTACGTCCAGTCCCGGTGCGGGAGTTCAGCAGGATGATTTCAGCGTGGTCTGGACAGGAGATCTGCTCATCCCTGAAGATGCCAACTATATCTTTTCTATAGCACATGATGATTCTCTGCGCCTTTACATCGACGGGAACAAGATCTACGACGGGCCCAATTGGACCGGAGGTGAAAATAACTTCGTGGATACCAATTCCCTGCATTTGGCTCCCGGTTGTCATACTATCCGCGTGGAACTGGTGGAAGGACCGGGAGATGCCACCGCCCGTCTGGCATGGCGCAACGATCACAACATCCCAAACCAGACCATCATCCCAAGTGATTATCTGTTTACTGATCAGAATACAGGACCCAACGCACTGGATGACAGCTATGCCGTCAATGCGGGAAGCACTCTAAATGTCTCGGCACCCGGTGTTCTGCAAAACGATAGCGGAAATACTTTACAGGTCACTTCACATACCGATCCGGCACACGGAACTCTGAGCATTGACGCTGACGGTCATTTCATCTACTCTCCCGATCCAGGCTATGCCGGCAGCGACAGCTTCGACTACACCGTTACCGACATCAACAATGCCACTGATACCGCCCATGTATCCATCACGGTCAATGCTGTAGACAGTAATCAGGTCGAAGCAGTCGACGACTCCTACAGCGTGGAGACCGGACACACCCTCTCCGGCAATGTCATGAACAACGATACAGGATCCGGGATCCATATCATCTCCCATACCGATCCCTCCAAAGGAACGCTCACTCTCAATGCGGACGGAAGCTTCACCTATACCCCGGATCCCGACAAAGCCGGGGATGACTCCTTCACCTACACCATCCAGGGCAACACCGGGCTTCCCGACAGTGCCACCGTCATCATCACGATCACGGGAACGGTCCAGACTTCCGGAAATTTCCTGCCCTTCTACCTTATCAACCCCATCCGAACACGCAACATTGTCGGCGACTACAAAATCGCCGGAAACACTGTCCTGTGTTTGACAGACCACACCGATGCATACGGCGGAAACTGCCAGGGGGACAATCCGGCCTATGAACTGATCACCAGCAACATGCACGTGAGCAGATATCTGGATGTTGACGACGATAACAATACCTGGAACTCCACCTCTTCTGTCATACGTTTCCCCTCAACATTCAACACTGGTAATGGAGGCGGAGTCCTCTGGGCCGGACTCTTCTGGCAGGGGCGACTCAGTACCGACAAAGACCATCCCATCCATTACGCTGTACCAAACAGCAGCGGAGTCGGCTACCATTTCGTCGAAATCGGAAGAGGAAACAATGCCGATATCGACAATATCGATATGGCAGGTATCGGCGCCGGACATATCCTCCTCAAAGTGGACAATGGTACCTACCAGGATGCCGATGCCAGTACCCTCCATGTCTACCAGAGCAGCAATGGTAAGACCTACGACGCTTACGCCGATGTGACACCCATCGTCCAGAGTGCCATCCAGACAGATGGCAACCATACCTTCACCGTCGCCAACCTCCTCACCATGGAAGGGCGAGAAAATTCACCGGGTGCTTACGGAGGCTGGTCCCTCGTGGTTATCTATGCTGAAGATTACACACAGGGCAAAGCCAGAAATATCTCTATCTACAATGGCTTTATCTCCATCGGTACTCACGATACCCCTATCGAGATCTCCGGATTCAAACTCCCCACCAGCGGTCCAGTCAACGCTTCGCTTTCCGTCTTTTCCGGTGAAGGAGAATTCAGATACGGGCGTAATCCGAACAACCATTCCTCGGCTGACTGGATGAAGATCAGTGATCACGATGGTGACTACGACTATCTGCCGGGGGTTCCCGCTGGAGACCATCGTCCCAACCGCGACAATCTGTTCGATGCCATCCTCACCGGAATAGAACGCCCTCATATTGAAAAAAACGGTCAGAATATGTTCAACGACCAGTCGGTCAACAATGTAGGTGTCGATGTGGATACCTTCGATGTCTCCCAATTGATGACAGACTATCGAAGCAACAATCCCAATATCAATCGGGTCTTTATCAAAACCTATTCCAACAACGACTATGTCACTCCCGGAATGATGGCATTTTCCGCTCAGCTCTATCAGCCGGAAGTCTGCTATGACTATGTCGTCAAACGAAATGAATTCCTTATTCCTTCTGAAGGAAGGGAATACAATTCTTCCATTGCAAACAATGACGAGATCAGTTTCACCGTTGCCATTCGGAGTATGGAAGGGGATATGCAGCTTCGCAATACTTCTGTCGCCGTAACACTGGTACAGGATGACGGTAATCTGACAGCCAACAGTACCAAAGCCTATTACTCCGTCACCAACTCCAATACACTGCTCTCCACGCCTCTGGCGGACATGAGCCGACTGCCGGAACGCCCAGTCATCACCATCGGTAAGGGACGGACGAAAGACAGAGGGGGAATTCTCAGTCCCCAGGAGCGTTACTTCACCAAATTCTACTACGACTATAAAACGGCCAACAATCAACCGGGACAGTCCCGTGTCGCCGGCCATTTCAATATCGAGGTGAACGCGACAATGAACTTCGGTTCGGGAGACTTCTGGCAGATCCTCCGGATCGACCGCTGTGCTCAGAACCTCACCTACAATCCTGTTTGGTACCGTTTTAACGCTGAGAAACCTTTTACCGGTTCAGTTCCCTCCGATCCTACTCAGCACTATTCGCTCCCCACCCGTATCGCCGGAAAAGACTTCAACTATTCCATCGCCTCCTATATCAAAAATCCCCAGGATAACGATCGTTATACTCTGCCTGCTCCTGCAGATGGGGTCACGGTGAATGTTGAGTTGATCAATATCGATGCCTTTGATGACAACGGCTCCTACTTCAAATGTAGCAACCCCGATCCGACGATCATCGTGAAACCCGGAACGTTCGTCTATTTCACCAACGGACAAAATCGGAAAAATATCCTGGATGCAAATGACTTGACGAACACATACGCTATACGAAGTGCCACCTTCCGAATGTGGCTCCTGATCGATGAAAATGGAACGATCGTCTCTGATCCCACACAGTTCCATGACAAAACCGACAATGCCTATTTCGAACAGGTTTACAACACCTACTTCAAAAACCAGGATAGCGCCAATCTCTGTCTCACAGCCTGCCAGTCACCCTACTCCTACACCAGCCCCCGGGTCTCCAAGGATCCCTCGGCCGTAGGATGCTACGCCTGTCTCCGGGACTATTTTGCCCAACCCTACTGCGCCAGGGACAATTTTGCCATCCGACCCAAGGCAATCCGCCTGAGTGTGGATGACCGGGGATTCGACGCGAACCTTTCTGCTGTCAACGTGGCAAAAAACGATGCTCCATCCAATAATAACCGGGCTGTCTCTGCCGGGTATCCATATACAATGGATCTCATGACCGTCAAAGATGATGATACCCTCTCGGTCGGCTACTACAGTAATGTCTACAAGGCGGCCGATCCTCTGACGGCGGTTCCCGCCAAACAAGACGGCAGTATCGCCCTGGAGGAGTTCATTACACCGGGAGTTTGTGCCGAAGACTCGAACCGCTCGCTGGCGATTGTTTTCAACAACGGTCTGGCATCGATCCAGCTCAAAAATGAGAACGCAGGACAATACAGAATTGAACTGTGGGACAGCAACTGGACCTTTGTCGACCGGGCCTACCACAACCCCCACAAAACCCTGTTCAACTCTTCCTGTGCAGGCAGCAGCTCTTCTGCATGTAACGACTGTGTCCTGGGTAGTACCAGTGACCTGGAAGATGGTAACGGCAAAGTGGGATGTTCCTTCGGGTCCCGGATCGACTCCGGCAGCAGCAACTATACCGACCTCAACCTCTCGTTCCGGCCCTACAAATTCTCACTCAATGGTCTGAGTCTCCATACACGCCCGCACGATGCCAATCCCTGGATCTATATGAATGACCTGAACCGGAGCAAAACCATGGCAGTCACTCTGGAGGGGAACATCACAGCTCTGGGGGCTGACGATACGGTGCTTACCAACTATACTGCAGGATGCGAGGCAAGGGATCTTGATCTTATTATGGACACCAACAGCACACCCGATCCGGTTCTTGACGAAAGCAACGTCACCGTTCCATTGGAGCAATCCCTCTATCAATATATCAGCTCAGCTGCCACACTGAGCTACTCGGCTGTCATCGGAGCCGACCAGAATCTGACCCTGACAAAATGGAACTTCAGAAGCGGCGATCAGAACGGGAGCGCCGGGGTGACGCTGCTGATCAATCTAAAAAAACCTTATGACACACCCGTCAATGTCGCTGATATCAATTTTACGATCGCTCATATCTATGGAGTCAACGATCTCTCGTATACCAACCAGATTACCAATTACCGACCTGATGGAAACAAAACCATCGGACAGAACAAATATTTCTACTTTGCCAAAGTGGCTCCGCTGATCGGTGCAGACGGGCACAATGAGTTCTATGAGAATTATCAGACACGGTTGAGGGTAGACGTCTATTGCGATGACAATGCAACCAATCCCATCTGCTCGACCCTGCCCGGTCTGGTCCAACCCAAAGAGGAGGATGATATCTCCGGCACAGGCAAATGGTATCGTATCTCTGCCCATACCCAGTCCGACGGGAATGTAACCCAATTGAGCATCGATAATTTCAACAACGCTGTCACCAATGGTGCCACGGTCAATCCCTTTAACAATATTCCTCTGGATAACAACGGCAGTTCACCTGCTGTAACGATCCATTATCCTCCCATCGGTGTCTCTCCGCGACCTGAAGAGGTAAAAATATGGATCACTCCCCAGGAGTGGCTCAAATACAATCCTGCCATTGTCAACCCTGCCGATCCCCACTATGGAGAACCCAGTTTCTCCATCTTTTTCCAGAACTGGGGACTGAGATGGAAAGGGGAAGGGAAAACCGGTAACGTCATCCAGACTGAGCCCAGCACGATACAGAATCAAAGGATCAACTGGTGAAGCCATTGAAGACGTTTTTCATGCACGCGAAACGCCCGGGAATCGCGATGATCGAACTTGTCTTTGCCATTGCGGTGATCGGTATTACTCTCATGAGCGTACCGATGCTCATCTCTACCAGTAGCAAAAGCACCTATGTAGCTGTCCAGCAGGAAGCTGTGACGATGATCTCTTCCCACCTGGCGACACTGCTGACCATGCAATGGGACCACTGGGATACCAACAGTACGATCGGCAGTCCTGTGTTGCGGACCAACAGCCCGGATATTCCCTCCTGTAGCACACCGTTTCCTCCCGGTGTCAGTGACAACGAGGGACGATACTGCCGTGCGATGGATGGAAACTACTACAATGCCTCCGCAATACTCGGCCCCGATGGAGCCGGTGATACCACTGGTTACAACGACGTAGATGATTTCAACAATATGGAGACCAACATCACAGTCTATGCAGGTGAAAATATTCAAACATGGCAAGGAAACTATATTGATGTTAATGTTTCATTGAAAACGCGAGTCTGGTATGGTGAGGACTATCCACGCAATGCTGCCGGTGTTCACAGCTTGTATGGACCTACTACCACCTTCTCCAACCCATTCGATACACGCATTACCGATGGAACCACACGAAATATCAAACTGATCCGCGTCAGACTCACCACCGCCAATACTGCCCAGGAGCTTCAAGACAAAAATATTACGATGGGAGCTTTCATGTGTAATATCGGTGCTCCAAAAGAGATTGTCTGGAAGGCCTATTGATGAAAAGGAAAAACTTTATCATAATGCGGAAAGCCCTCACCTTGATCGAAGTAATCATGGTAATCGTTATTTTGGGAATTGTCGCCTCTATCGGTTCCTCCATGATCGCCGATAGTTACAAGAACTATCTGCTTCAGAATACGACTCACAAAGCTGTACTCAAGACAGAGATCGCCGCCCAACAGATCACCAATCTCCTGGCCAACCGCATTCCCGGGACCACCCTCGCACGAAATCCCAACAATCTGAACGACAACCTCCATGTCTCCGATCCCACCGTCCCCAACGACAACAACCACTCTCTGCTGGAATGGATTGCCTATGATGAGGAGAGCTTCACGGCAAGGATCGGTGCAGCCGGGAAACCCGGGTGGAGCGGTTTCTGCGACGTCAATTCTTCCAGTGCGACTATTGTCAATACACCGGGATCCAACCTTGTTTTTGCCCATACAATCATGAACAATCTGTCGGGCGGCCGTGTGGGGCTCAATAATGGCTCTTTGCGGCATCCCGCCATATTTTTTCGAAACAACTTCTACCAGAATGACACAACAACCGGAAATCGGATCTCTTATGATGCACTCGTCTGTATGGGGATGATCGACAACAACACAAGCTGCATTTCTACAGTCGAAAGAGTTGCAGGCAGCACAACGCAGCTGCAATTTCGCCCGCCTGCGAGTACTCGACTCCACAAGGTGATCGCCGAACACTACAAGCTGGCCCGAAGTGCGTATGCCATCTGTCCGAAGCTGAGAACTGACGGGAATTACGATCTGATTCTCTATTACAATTACCAACCATGGGAAGGAGATCGTTTGACTCCTGCAGCTGGCGCCGCCGGCACCAATCATTGCAATTTCTCCACAGGACAAAAGGCGGTATTGATCCGGAACGTGACAGTTTTCAAATTTGCCGAAGCCGGAAACGTTTTCCGATTCAAACTCTGTGCTCAGGAGAGTTACGGTGGCGATTACAACGTTACAATCTGTAAAGAAAAGGCGGTAATCCGATGAGACCTGCATTTTCCATGCTCATGGCAATCGCCACGGTTGTTATCGTTGCTATTCTCTCCGTTTTGGTGCTCAATCTCTCTGGACGAATGCTCAAATCCGGTGTCGTCAACTACCGTGAGGAGCAGGCCGCATTGCTGGCACACAGCTATACGGAACTTGCCATCATGAGTATCATAAACTATGATCGCAACAATAGCGGCAACTGCATCGAAAACGTCAACGGTGTTGTCAACAACATCGATCCGGAAAGCAGCGCTGCCGCTTCAGGAGCCACCACGGCAAACGGTGGCGGTTACGATGTTCAGACCCGTATCTATTATCTTGGTAATGGGCTTCCTTGCAGCGGAACGAGAATCGTTAACACAAATAATATTACCACTGACTATTCTGATGGAAATGCCTCTGCCAATGGTTCTGTTTCTGCGGTGATTATTGACGTCTTTGTACGTTACAAGGACCCAGATGCCACCAATCCTACTACCGCTCCCTGGATCACTTACCATCGTCGCACCCTGCAAAAAATTTAAAATATCCTCTACTCTTGTTCCTTAGTGGTGCAGGGGATTATCTCCCTTTGATCCAGGTTCTGATATAATTAATTTACAATTAAGAAACCAAAAAAGGATCGCTGAATGAACAAACACATCGCGGGTCGACACTTCGAACTGACCGAGCCCATCAAAAACTATATCGAGAGTGCCATCGACAGTCTGGAGAAGTACAACCTGGAGATCATCTCCGTCCACTGCATCGTCTCCGGAGACACGAAGAACGGGAAAAAAGGCTACAGCGTCGAGTTCGTCGTCAATCTCAAAGACAAAAACACTGTCGTCATCACCCAGCGTGACAAAGATGTCTACGCCGCCATCGATCTGGCCCTGGAGCGGATGAAGAAGAGTCTGCGCCGCTTCGCCGACAAGATCAAGGACAAGAGCGGCAACCTCAGCCTGCGCGAACTGGAAAGTGAGATCGAGGAGGCGGAGGAGCAGCTCGATTATGTCAACGACATCGACGATGACATCGTCCCTATGGACCTGGAGCTCCACAAACCTCTCGATTTCGAAGAGGCCCGCGAACTCCTCGCCTCCGATCCCAAACGCCAGTTCATCGTCTTCAACGACAACGAAGGGCGCCTGCGGGTCATGTACAAGCGTGCCGACGGTAAGTACGGGCTCTACTAAGAGCGTCGAGTGCCGAGCACTCATCCCCCTCTATCCATCATCCTGCATTCTCCATTTTCCATTCTCAATTCTCAATTAATTTAGGGGATAATACCTTCATGCTGCAGCAGTATATCGAAGCGGTGGAGAGCTCCAACATCGTCTCACGGACCGACATCAACGGTATCATCACCTTCGCCAACGACGAGTTCTGCAAAATCTCCGGCTACCGCCGGGAGGAGCTTATCGGCAAGAACCACAACATCGTCCGCCATCCCGATGTCCCGGCGGAGAATTTCCGTCGCCTCTGGGAGACCATCCTGGCCAAAAAGACCTACAAAGCCACCGTCAAGAATCTGGCCAAGGACGGCAGCACCTTCTACGTCAACACCACTATCGTCCCCATTCTCGATGAGCGGGGAGAGATCGAAGAGTTCGTCGCTATCCGCTACGACGTCACCCGGGAGGTGGAGCTGCGTATGGAACTGGAGCAGAAGGAACGGGAGCTGGCGCTTCTGAATCGCAGCCTCGAAGAGCGGGTCCGCAAACAGACCCGTCAGCTTCAGGAGCTTAACCGCAGCCTCGAGGAGCGGGTCCGTCAGGAGATCGCCAAAAACGAAGAGAAGCAGCGAATGCTGCTCTGGCAGTCCCGCTTCGCCAGTCTGGGACAGATGATGGCCAACATCGCCCACCAGTGGCGTCAGCCCCTCACCGAACTCAACCTCTCCCTCTTCAGCCTCAAAGAGGCCTGCGGCCAAGGTAACAGTAAAGAGATAGAATCCCTCTACCGCCAGAGCCGACGGATCATCCGAAGCATGTCCCAGACCCTTGACAGCTTCATGGATTTCTTCAAACCCAACCGAAGCAGCATCACTTTCCCCGTGAAAGAGAGCCTGGAGGACGCCCTGGCGCTGATCCGGAAGGCCTTGGAGAAATCAGCTATCGAGGTAAGGATCGAAGGGGAGACGACCCTGCCCATCTCCGGGATCCCCAACGAGCTGACCCAGGTCTTCGTCAATCTCTTCCAGAACGCCCGTGACGCCTTCGAAAAACGCCCCATGGAGGATCGCTGGCTGCGGGTCCATGTGAGTCGGGACGAGAACAACGCCGTCATCGTCGTCGAGGACAACGCGGGAGGGATCCCCGCCGAAACCCTGGAGCGGATCTTCGAACCCTACTTCACCACCAAACACAGTTCCCAGGGGACCGGGCTGGGGCTCTTCATGTCCCGAATGATCGTCCAGAAGAGTTTTCGGGGCTCCATGGAAGCAGTCAACAGCCTGAAAGGAGCACTCTTCGTCATCAAGATCCCGCTCTCCGAAGCATACCCCTCCCCCTCTCTATCTCAGGATCAGGAAGGAGCGACATGACCCGGCAGAAAGCACTGAAACGACTGAAAATCCTCTATGTGGAAGATGAAAAGAGCCTTGCGGAGATGATGGAGCGTGCAATCGGTCGGCATTTTTCAGCTTTTCGCCTGGCGGCCGACGGGGAGGAAGGACTGGAGCTCTTCCGGAGTTTCCGTCCGGACCTGGTGATCACCGATATCACCATGCCCGGGATGGACGGCCTGGAGATGGGACGGCAGATCCACGCCATCTCTCCCGAGACACCTCTGATCCTCCTCAGTGCCTACAGCGACAAGGAGAAACTCCTCAGCGCCATCGATGTGGGGGTCAGCAAATATTACATCAAACCCTTCGACCCCGAAGAGCTCCTGGAGTACCTGGAGGTCCTGGCGACCCGACTGGCCGCCCGGCAGCAGGTTTCGATCCGACCCGATTATCGTTACGACCGCTACCACCGCCGCCTCACCCGCAAAGAGGAGCCGATCCCGCTGACCGACCGGGAGCAGCGCTTTCTCGAAACGCTCCTGGAAGAGCCGGGAAATTTCCTGGATACGGCAGCGATCAAGTCCCTGCTCTGGCCCGGAGAAGAGCCCACCGACGATGCCGTGCGGGTCTTCATCAACCGTCTGCGCAACAAAGCCGGCAGGGAACTGATCCGCAACAAGGCGGGCGAAGGGTACTACGTCGAACCGGTCTAGACAGAATCGACGATCTGCCGAAGTACCCGGAAGGTCCGGGCCACGGAGCCCAGATCGACCCGTTCTCTGATAGAGTGGGGGTTCTCGATCGTCGGACCGATGGAGGCCATCCGGATCTTGGGATATTTCTCCCCCAGGATCCCGCACTCCAGGCCCGCGTGGATCGCCCGGTATTCACTCCGGCCGAACTCCCGGGCCATCGACTCCGCAACCTGCCGGGTAAAGGGATTGATCTCCGGTCTCCAGGCGGGATAGGCCTCTTCCCGATCCACCCCGAAACCGTAGCGTTTCAGCAGCGTCTCCATACGGTCTGCCAGGGCCTCCAGTCCCTCGTCACTCATCGCCCGGAGACTGTAGTCGATGCGCGATCGATCCGCCGCAAACTCCACCATCGCCAGGTTGAGGCTCTTCTCGGGGATCTTCAGCTCCTCGTTGCGGGAGACCACTCCGTGCGGAGCGGTGGCCAGCAGGCGCAGCAGCACTTCACCCTCTTCCAGAACCTCCCCGGCCCCCTCCGCCGCCTCGACCCGGATCGGATCCGGCAGCCGGGGCCTGCTTTCGCTGTGGATCACCGCTTCGGCATGGGTGGGGATGGAGTTGTGCCGCTCCCCACCGCGGAAGGCGACCAGTGCGATCCCTTCGAGATCGGCCAGAGCCTGGGCCAGCTCTTTGATGGCGTTGGGGATCCCCTTGTCGATATCCACTCCCGAATGGCCCCCCGGCAGACCCGAAAGACTTACCCGCCAGGCGGGACGGTCATCGGCACGGGTCGCCGAGGGTTTGTGGGCGATCAGATCCACCCCGCCGGCACAGCCGATACAGACGATCCCCTCCTCTTCGAAATCGAGGTTCAGCAGATCCGGACTGACCAGATCGAAGGCCAGGGCCTTGGCCCCTACCAGCCCTACCTCCTCGTCAGCCGTGAGGAGAAACTCCAGCTCCGCTCCCTCTTCCATCAGGACCATCATCATAGCGAGGGCGATGCCATTGTCGGCTCCCAGGCTGGAATCGCGGGCGCTGAGCCACCCCTCCCTCTCTTCGAGCACGATCTCCGGGGCCCGACCGACGCAGACCATGTCGTAGTGTCCCTGAAGGCAGAGCCGCGGTTCGCCCCGCCGGATCAGCAGGTTCCCCGCTGCATCGCTTTGGACGTCATAGCCCCTCACTTTGGCGAAATCAGCCAGATACTCCCGCAATTGCTCCGTCTGGCGACTGCAACGGGGAATGGAGCAGAGTCGTTCGAAATGGTTCAGAATTCTTTCGAGGTCCTGCATCGTTTTTCTCCTTGCGTTTGTTGTCCGGGATCTACCCGGGTTCGATCCCCTCCGGGCACTCCACCTGTACGATCTCCCCCTCTTCACTGTCGAGCCGTCTGGCGGTGAGCTTCCCCCGCCAGAGACACCCGCTGTCGAGGCAGCAGACCTCCTCGTTTTCGAAATAGCCCAGGGTGGACCAGTGACCGAAGAGGATCTTCTCCTCCATCCGCTTGCGGGTCGGACACTCGAACCAGGGGTACAACCCTTTGGCGCGGATCTTTTCGGTGGGGGGACCTTTCTGATCGAAGTCGAGACGACCGTCCGCATGGCAGTAACGCATCCGGGTGAACCCAGCCAGCATGTAGCGTTCATGCTGGAGATCCCCGCCGAGGGGATCGAAATGATCCTCATTTTTGCTCATCATGGCCCGCAGCCACTCCGCCGCCCGATCGCTTTGCAAGCGGCGCATCAGGATCCGGTTGTAGTGCAGGCTGCTCCCCAGCCCGAACTCCGGAGGGATCCCCGCGTGGGCCATCACATAGCCCAGCTTCAGATCCACCTGCACAAAGGGCTGCTCCCGTAACCACTCCAGCCAGATCTCACCTTTGGGATCCTCAAGGATCGGATCGAGGGTAGGATTGGACTTTTTGATCCCCCAGGCCGCCGCCAGCAGCGCGATATCGTGATTGCCCAGCACTACCCGCAGACTCTCTCTGATGGAGTAGAGATACTCCAGGACCTCCCGGGACCTGGGTCCCCGGTTGACCAGATCCCCCGCGAGCCAAAGAGTGTCCCGCTCCGGATCGAAATCGATCTTTTTCAATAGTCGCTGCAGGGAATCGTAGCAGCCCTGGATATCGCCGATGGCCCAGATCATGAGCGAACTCCTATGGAGTTCGGATGGAGAATGGAGAATGGAGAATGGAGAATTTCGGGGCGTCGCTTCGCGATGCAACTGACAGGAAACGGGAATTCATTCCCGTATGCAGGGCTAAAGTCCTGCTCCCAATGACCAATGACCAGTGACCAGTGACTACCTCGACTACCGACTAAACTCAAACGACAAAGCCTGTAGGTCGGGTTATATGCCCAACAACAAAGCTTTTCCCAATATACCAATACACCAATATACCAATAACTCATCGTCATTTCATCTCCAACTTTTCCGAATAGACCCTCGCCTTCTCCTCGAAGCTCATCGCTGCGTAGGCCGGTGAAGGCGACGGCAGATAGTCCCGTTCGATCTCCAGATCGCCGAAGTGCCGTTCGAAAAGCTCCTGGGCTTTGCGTCCGGTGAAGAGGAGTTTTCGGATCGAAGGATACTGCCGTAGCAGTGTCGGAATGTCGTTGACCTCGATCCCCTCCAGGGAACTGTCCAGGGAGTTGCTGCGCCGGCAACCGGCCACCATATCCCAGAGACCGAGTTTCGAGGCTTTGAGCAGCCAGATCTTCTGATCGCGGTTGTTGACGGGGTAGCCCGTCACTTTGGCGAGAAGCGGCCAGAACTGATTGCGGGGATGGGCGTAGTAGAAGGCCTTGTTGAAGGAGTCGATACTGGGAAAGCTCCCCAGGATCAGAATCTCCGTCTCGGGAAAGACAATGGGATCGAAAGGGTGTGCTAATCGTTCTTCCATTTGTAAACCCTTCAAATTGTTGTCTATATTCTACCCACTACACACTACCCTCTATCAAACTCATTTACAGGCCCTCTGCATATTGCGTACCATCAGCACCAGAATCGCCACAGCGAAGATTTTGAAATCGAGTTCACTCCCTTTGTGGGTGTTGATGAAGGCCTGGCTCCGGGTCATTTCCTCCCCTGCCATCTGCATCGTGACGATGTCGGGTAGATAGTACCAGTTGAACATCGCCCCGGTAAAGATCACCACAAAGGCGGCGGCGATAGCGACCTTGTCCCGTTCGCCCATCTTGTAGCGATACCCTTCATAGAGAAAGACCGCCAGAATCGTCACCGTCACGGCATAGCTCAGCAGCACGAAGTTGCGGGTCATGATCAGGCCCTCCTGATAATGGCTCAGCAGTTCACTCCCTAAGTATTTGGCCGAGTGAAAGATCACCGGTGCCACCACCGCCCCGGCATAGATCACCGCTCCCAGCATCGCTCCCAGCCAGATCAGATAGGCCATCGTCGCCATTCGAAAGTATTTTTTCATTCTTTATCCTTAGTTTTTAGTCGTTAGTCTCTAGTCGATAGTGTTTGGTGTCGCCATTGGCGACGATTTAATAAGGGCGTTGCTCCGCAACGCAAACCAACATCTCCATCATCCAAAATCATCTCATTCTCCATTCTCAATCCTCAATTCTCCATCACTATAAATCCCCGGTCCAATCCCGCCAGATCCCGATAGAAACGGTAGTGTTCGATCCCCTTCTCCCGGAAATACGCCTCCATCGGCTTACACTGATCGAAACCCATTTCGCAGATTGCCGGGACCCTCCGCTCCCGGGCCAGATCGACGATCCGGCGCAGCAGCACCGTCCCGTCACCGGGAGCGTAAAGTGCGGAGGAGGGTTCATAGTCGGCCACATTGGGCTCCAGCTCGGTCCCCTCGGCCACATAGGGAGGATTGGAGAGGATCAGTTCCGTCTCGGAGGGTTCGACCCCCTCCAGAAGCGAAGTGTGCCGCAGTGTGACACGGTCCTCTACCCCAAAACGTCGCAGGTTCTCCCGGGCGACCTCCAGGGCCTCCATACTGATGTCCGTCGCGACGATCCGCAGCCCGGGGAAGAGCCTCGCCAGGGTCACCGAGATCGCTCCGCTGCCGACGCCGATCTCGGCGATCCGTCGAATTCCCCGCTCCCGGATCAAAGCCGCCGCCTCGTCGACCAGGATCTCTGTCTCCGGACGGGGGATCAAAGCGCCGGGAGCGATGAAGAACTCTTCACCGTAAAAGCTCACTCCACCGGTGATATATTCCACCGGTTCATGGGCAAGGCGCCGCTCGATCAAGGCGAAAAACACTTCCGGCTTCTCCAATACCTCCCGATCACGAAGGAGTAGACGACTCCGTTCGCAATCCAGGTGATATGCAAGCAGAATTTCCGCCTCAAGACGGGGACGTTCGACGACCGGCTGCAGCAATTTGACCGCCTCCTGCAGAGCCTCGGCAGCCGTCACCATCCTACCGCCTCTTTCGCAAGTGCTGATCGCAACTCTACTTCTCCTCGTCCCGGTCCAGAAACTCGAAGATCCCTTCTTTGGGCAGCTCAGCATCCATATCCACCTGTTCGGGATCGAATCCCAGGGCCTCCAGCCGCTCCAGGATGGGCGGATGGGTATGGTAGAAGCGGGAGTAGATGGGATCGGATTTGGGGAAGGACTTATTCTCGCTCACCAGTTTGAGCAGGGCCGAGATCAGGTTCTGCCGTCCGCCGATCTCGGAGCCGTAGCGGTCCGCCTCGTACTCGTTGTGGCGGCTGAGCATGCTCATCAACGGGGTATAGATGAAACTCAGCACCGGCAGCAGCAGGAAGATCGTCGCCAGGGTCACTCCCGCCGTGGGCACGACCCCCATCTCCGTATAGAGCCCCTGAGGCAGATGACCGAAGAGGTAGAAGGCCACGAAGAGAAAGCCCCCCATCATCGCCACGTTCTTCCAGATATCTCCGTGTTTGTAGTGACCCAGTTCGTGTCCCAGTACCGCCAGGAGCTCCTTGTCGCTCAGTTTGTTCAGCAGCGTATCGAAAAGCACCACCCGCTTGGCCCGGCCCAGTCCGCCGAAGTAGGCGTTGAGCCGACTGTCACGTTTGCTGGCGTCCATGACGAAAATGCCGTTGCTGCGCAGCCCCGCCTCCTGCATCATCTTTTCGATCTCGTCTCTCAGCTCTCCTTCGGGAAGGGGAGTGAATTTGTTGAAGATCGGCGCGATGATCGTGGGATAGATCACGTTGGCCAGCAGCGCCACGGCAAAGAGGAGCGCGAAGCCCCAGAGCCACCAGTTCTCATTGCGGGAGACAATCCAGGCCAATGCGGCGAAAAGCGCCCCACCGAGGATCAAAAAGAGCAGGATCGATTTGAGGGTATCGACGACAAACATCCGGGGCGTCATCTTGTTGAAGCCGAAGGATTGGTCGATCCTGAAACGTCCGTAGATCTCGAAAGGGAGCATCACCAGCCAGTTGACGGCAAAAAATCCGAAAAGGAAGAGGACGGCGTTGACAACGGTATCTTCGCTTCCGACCACACCCTGCAGCCAACGGAAACCGCCCAGAACCCACCCAAGAAAGAGCAGATACTCCGCAAAGCTCTCCAAAATGGCAAGACGCTCTTTGGCCACAGCGTAGTTTCCCGCGACATAGTAGCGCCCCTGGGGCATCAGTACCGGTTTGCGCCGTTTTTCCACATTGATATAGCCGATCTGCATGATCGAGAAATAGATCTTGGCGAGTATGTAGAGGGAGTAGATCCCGATAATCCACAGAAGCATTGTTTTCCTTTGACGAGTTGGGAAGCTTATTGCTGAGAGATTTTATCCGAATAAACAAAACAAAAGCTAAACAGCCGTCAGGAAGCCGGTTCCTCCAATAGCCAGAAGCGATTTACACTATAATTTAAGAATCCTCAAATGTGGAAGAAAGGAACGTCTCAGATGCCATCACATCCCCAACAGAAAATTGGTGCTCATACCCTGCAGTTGATCGTGCTTATCGTCGGTATCATTCTCTGGTTCTACCCCGTCCCCGGCGGACTGGAAACCTATATCACCCAGCATCACGAAGCGGCGGAGGGCCTCAAATTCACTCCCCAGACCGCCTGGCACCTTTT